>NZ_JAPYKP010000037.1:0-44311 GCF_037179725.1 Mesorhizobium sp. Cs1321R2N1
CGCTCACCATCCCCGCCTGGGCCAAATTCAGTTTCCCGCAGGAAACCGCCGGCGCGGAGGAAGCCTGATGGCGGCAGACCGCGCCGGTGTGCCACCACGCGCCTGGCAGCGCATGCTGTCCGGCCGCAGGCTCGACCTGCTCGACCCCTCGCCGCTCGACATCGAGATTTCGGACATCGCCCATGGGCTTGCCCGCGTCGCGCGCTGGAACGGCCAAACCAGCGGCGAGCACGCCTTCTCGGTGGCCCAGCATTCACTGCTGGTCGAGGCGCTGTTCAACGAGCTGGTGCCGCAGGCTTCGGCCGACGACCAGTTGGCGGCACTGCTGCACGACGCGCCGGAATATGTCATCGGCGACATGATCTCGCCATTCAAGTCGGTGATGGGCGGCAGCTACAAGGACTGCGAATTGCGCCTGCAGCGCGCCATCCATCTGCGTTTCTCGCTGCCTCCCGAACCGGCCGCTGCCCTGCGCAAGGAGATCAAGCGCGCCGACCAGATCGCCGCCTATTTCGAGGCTACGCTGCTCGCCGGCTTTTCGACCGCGGAGGCGACCGAGTTCTTCGGCCGCCCGCGCGGTTTTTCAGCCGAACGTTTCGACTTCACGCCACGCTCGGTGATCTGGGCACAGAATGCGTTCCTGAAGCGGTTTTCGGCGATCGAGACGTCAAGGCATCACGTTGCGACATCCGCATTAGGGTAGAAAACGCTAAATTAACCGAAAGCGTCAACAGTGTGGTGTTCGATCAAACACCGCAGGGGCGCCTCATGCCCGTCGTCAAGGATGGTTCGATCGTCCCGGAACGGGTGGCCGGAGGCGTGGAGCGGTCGCGCCGCATTGAAGATGAGCTGCGCGAGCAGAACGAACGTTTTTCAGCCGCTGTCGAAAACATGTCGCATGGCCTGTGCATGTTCGACGCCGATGAACGCATGATCATCTGCAACCGCAACTACATCGACATCTTCCACCTCGACGCCAAGCTGATACGGCCAGGCATCCGCTTCCTCGATATCCTGCGGCACAGCGTCGATCTCGGCGTCGCCTCGCAAAGCGCCGACGAGCTCTATGCCATCCGCAAGCCCTATATCGACCAGGCGAAGCCTTCGACCTACGAAGAAATCCTGTCGGACGGCCGCATCATCCTTATCTCGCACCGGCCGCTGGCTTCGGGCGGCTGGGTCTCGATCTACGAGGATATTACTGAACAGCGGCGCGCCGAGCAGGATCTCAAGGAGCAGCATCGCCGCTTCGACGCAGCGCTCGCCAACATGTCGCAAGGCCTGCTGATGTACGACGCCGACGGCAAAATGATCGTGCGCAACGGGCGTTTTCTGGAACTGTACAACGTCACGGCGGCCGACTTCCCGCTTGGAACGACCCATCGCGACGCGCTCGAACGACTGCTGGAACTCGGCATCTACACGAAGATCGACGTCGACAGCGAAGTCGCCAAGACCGAAGCCTGCCGGCGGGCGGGAAAAATGCATTCGACCTATCGCCATCTTGCCGACGGCAGGACGTTTCTGGTCGTGCGCCAGCCAATGAGTGGCGGCGGTTGGGTAGCGACGTTCGACGACGTCACGGAACGCCGCCTGGCCGAAGAGCGCATGACCCATCTCGCGCATCACGACATGCTGACCGGACTGCCCAATCGATCGATGTTTCGCGAGCGGCTCGACCTTGCGCTGGAGGATGTGGCCGCTACACCGCTCGCGATCTTCTCGCTCGACCTCGACCGCTTCAAGGCGGTCAACGACACCTGGGGACACCCCGCCGGCGACTGGCTGTTGAAGAGTGTGGCCGAAAGACTGCAGCGTTGCCTGCGCAATGATGCAGATATGATCGCCCGTTTCGGCGGCGACGAGTTCGTCGTCATCCAATCCAACTCCGTGGGCATTGCCGATGCCGAGAAACTGGCGAAACGCATCGTCGAGGCAATCGCAAAACCATTTCGCGACAAGGGCCGGGACATGCATGTCGGCGTCAGCCTGGGCATCGCCGTTTTCCCCGCCGATGGCCGTGACGCCGACACGCTGCTGAAGAACGCCGATACGGCGCTCTATCGGGCTAAGAACGATGGGCGAAACCTATATCGCTTCTTCGAACCTGGAATGGACGCAGTGGTGCAGGCCCGCCGGGCGCTTGAAGTCGATCTGGAGGCGGCACTGCCGCGCCAGGAATTCGATCTCGATTTCCAGCCCATCATGAACATCGCCTCGGGCGAGATCATCGGCGCGGAGGCCTTGATGCGCTGGCATTCACCAGCGCGCGGCAGGGTGGCGCCGGACGACTTCATTCCGGTCGCCGAAGAGACAGGACTGATCGTGCCGCTTGGCGAATGGGCGCTGAGGAAAGCCTGTGCGGTGGCGGCTAGCTGGCCGCCGGGTTTGCGCATCGCGGTCAATGTGTCGGCGGTGCAGCTCAAAAGCAGCGGATTTGCCCGCAGCGTCATCTCGGCGCTGGCTTTTTCCGGCGTGCCGGCCGGACAGCTGGAACTGGAGATCACCGAAACCGTGCTGATGGACGAGAGCAAAGCCGTGCTGAAAACGCTGCGCCAGTTGCGTGAACTCGGTATCCGCATCGCGCTGGACGATTTCGGCACTGGCTATTCCTCGCTCGGCTACCTCAGACGTTTTCCGGTCGACAAGATCAAGATCGACCGATCATTCATTCGCGACATGGGCAACCGCGACTCGGCGGCGATCGTTCGCACCATCATCGGGCTGGGTGCCGAGCTTGGCATCGTGGTCACGGCAGAGGGCGTCGAAACCGAGAGGCAACTCGACATGCTGCGCGACAATGGTTGTGTCGAGGCGCAAGGCTATCTGATCGGCGTGCCATCGAAGCCGGCCGAGATCCAGCGCCTATTGAAGTCGCGTGCGACGCGCAGCCAAACCGGCTGACGGCATCGGGACAATGTCAGCTCAATGTTTCCAGGTATTTCTCGTGGAAGCTGACGTAGCCGGGCTCGACCACCTTCAGATGCCGCTCGATCAGAGCGTGAAACCGCGGCAATTGGTGAAACGGCACTCCGGGATAGGCATGATGCTCGGCATGGAACGGCATGTTCCAGGCCAGCTTGCGCACCACCCAATTGGTCAGCGTGGTTCTTGTGTTCTCCAGCATGTTGGCGACGAACGGACAGCGGCCATGCTCGGCCAGCAGATAGAGGCGCAGGAATGGCTGCCCGAGTAGTGCGGGAATGATCCAGACATAGAGCAGCACGGTGAGCCGGAAATAGACGGTGAGCAGAATGACCACAGCGTAGAAGGCAATCATGGCGCGCGCCTCGGCCCGTACCTTGGGTCGACCTTTCGGCGGCACATAGCTCTCCTGACTACCACCAACTGCATTGGTATACAGCGTCTTGACATGCCCCCACCACACCGGGAGGCCCGAGACGTGGACAATGTATTGCCGCAAGGTCTCGGGTTTGGGGAAAGCGAGCTCGGGATCGTTCTCCAGATCCTGCGTGAATCGGTGGTGAGCGAAATGGAAGTAGCGGAACCAGTCGGCCGGCAGCGCGATCGCCAGGCTGCACAGCCGCGCCACGCCGTCGTTCAGCCGCTGTGTTTCGAAAGCCGTGCGGTGAACCGTCTCGTGCAACAGCGTGAACAGGAACACGATCAGAATGCCCTGCGGCAACATCAGCAATGGCCAGAACGGCACCTTGGCCGCGATCAACGATCCAATGATGACAATCGCGCCCAAGTGAGCGCAGAGCTGGAACAGGCCCGCTACATCGGATTTGGTCGTCAGGCGATTGCGCTCTTCCGGTGTCAGTGACGCGATGATGTCGCGATGGTCCATCGGCTTCGATCCAGGCTGGAGATTGATGACGACCACTCTAGCCGGCGAAAAAGCTTTCCAAAAACGACGATTCCTGCGATTTGGATAAGGTAAGCTTATCTATTGGGCGGCAATGGTCACATCTCCATCCCTGAAAGGGCTTCAGGCTTTCGAGGCCGCGGCACGTACGGGCAGCTTTGCCGCGGCGGCGGAGGAGCTGTCGGTTTCGGCCGCCGCCGTCAGCCAGCTTATCCGCACCTTGGAGGAGCAGATGGGCCGCAAGCTGTTTCAGCGGGTCAACCGGGCGCGTTGTCCTCACCGAGGCCGGCGTGGAAATGCTGCCGCGGCTGACCGTGGCCTTTCAGGAGATCGGCAGCGTCTCGCGCGAGCTTGCCGGCGACGCATTCCGCCCGCGCCTCGTGGTATCGGTACCGCCATCCATGGCCATGGGTTGGCTTTCGCAGCGTCTGGCCGGCTTCGTCGCAAGCCATGGCGCCGCCGACATATCGCTCCGGGGCGATGACGACCCGGTGCCGTTCGACCGCGAGCTGATCGACATCAGGCTCTCCTACGGCCCGCATTATCGCGAGCATCCGACCGAGGACATTGCCAGGGATGCGGTCTACCCCGTCTGCGCGCCAAAGCTTGCCGGCATGATCAAGGCGGGCGGCGAGCCGCTCGCCGGGCTGCCGCTCATTCACACGGATTGGGGACCGACCGGCGCATCGTTTCCGGCCTGGCGCAACTGGTTCGAGGCGGCGGGTGCCCAATCTGGCCGGGCGGTACGGCGCGGCCTCTCGGCCAATTCGTCGCGCGCGGCCCTCGACCTCGCCATTTCGGGGCTGGGCGTGGCACTGGCGCAAGGGATCTACTGTGCCGAGGCGGTGGAGGACGGCCGGCTGGTCCGCCCCGCCAAGAGCGCAATTGCCCTGCGACAGCCCTATTGCCTGACCGTCCCGGAGCGAAGCGCGAGGTGCGACGTCGTGGCCGCGTTCCGCGATTGGCTGATCGATGAATGCCAGCGCGCCGTGGGCTCGCCGGCGCTGCGCTGAACGGGTTGGGCGATGGTCAGAGGTGCCCGCTCAAGGCCGCCACCATGTCCTTGTTGGCCGCCACGGGCACGATCTCGAACTCGACCAGATCAGCCCATTCGATGACCCATCGCTGCAGCAGCGTGACGTCATCGGTCTCCACCAGCAGGAAACAGCGGCTCATATCGGCCGCGATCCAGCTATGATGCACGACAAGCTCCTCCGGCTTCAGGCGACCACGGTCGCGGAACCGGCGATAGATTTCCTTGCGGTCGCAGCCGGTGAAATCCTCGATGACGATGAACTGCATGTTCCCCTCGGTTGATTACCGTCCCGGCCTGTCCAGCCGCTCCAGGAACCACTGCGTCAGCCGCACCCAGACCTCATCCTTCTCGCCGGAATCCTCCCAGCCATGATCGAGGTTGGGGTTGTCGTTGACCTCGATGACGAAGACGCCGTCCTTGGTCTCCTTGAGGTCGACCCCATAGAGACCATCGCCGATACAGCGCGCAGCCTTCACTGCCGTCTCGACGACGTGAGGCGGCGTCTCCTTCAGCGTGAAGGTCTTGATGCCGCCTTGGTCGGGCTTGCCATTGGCCTTGTGGTTGACGATCTGCCAGTGCTTCTTGGCCATCAGATAATGCACGGCAAACAGCGGCTGGCCACCGAGCACGCCGACACGCCAGTCATATTCGGTCGGGATGAATTTCTGCGCGATCAGAAGATCGGAATCCTCGAGCCATTCGGTGGCAAGCGTCTTCAGCTCCTCGAAATTGGCGCATTTCTTGACACCGCGCGAGAATGACGAATCCGGGATCTTCAACACCAGGGGAAAACCCAGCGTCTGCGCCGCGAGTTCGAGATCGGAGGCGCCGGCGATCATCACCGTCGGCGGCACTGGCACCTTGTTGTAGGCCATCAGTTCGTTGAGATAGACCTTGTTGGTGCAGCGGATCATCGACAGCGGGTCGTCG
Source organism: Mesorhizobium sp. Cs1321R2N1 (assembly GCF_037179725.1). Classification (NCBI taxonomy): domain Bacteria; kingdom Pseudomonadati; phylum Pseudomonadota; class Alphaproteobacteria; order Hyphomicrobiales; family Phyllobacteriaceae; genus Mesorhizobium; species Mesorhizobium sp. Cs1321R2N1. Next base: position 5,796 of record NZ_JAPYKP010000037.1, read on the forward strand.
ATGACAGGCATGCCTTCCTGCTGGGCGCGGCGGGCGAAACGATAGGTATGATTGGAGATCGAGGTGGTCTCGCGGATGAACAGCGCATCGTAATTCGCGAGCTTGGCGAGATCCTTCCTGGTGATGGGCTCGATTTCGACCCCCATCTTTTCGGCAATCTTGGCCCAGTAGCGCAGCGAGGAGATTTCCGAGGGCGGCAATTCCTCATGCGGGTCGACCAGCGTGGCGAAGGTGTACCGCGCCGGCGTGCGGCCCTTGGTGTCGCGCCACTCACGGTTGGTGTAGGTCTCCAGGCACTGGATGAAGCTCTTTTCCTCGTCCTCGGTCATGCGCGCCAGCGGGTGGAAGCCGATCTTGCGGATCGAAGCCCATTCGGCGCTGTCCTTGATGTGGACTTCGAGCGCCGGCGCCCGGAACCAGTCGAACAACAGCTTGGCAAAACGGTCCCAGACCTTGGACGGGCCGATGCCGAAGAAGATGCAGACCTTCGCCGGGAATATACCGCCGAGATCCTTGCGGCATTTGTTGAGCGCCAGTTCCAGTTCCGGCAAGGCGTGCTCGTAGAGCTTGCGCTCCGACAGGTCGATCATCGTCTCGACGGTCGGGATGACCTTGTGGCCGCGCGAACTTGCCAGCAGCGACGCATAATAACCGCGGCTCTGGTAGCCGTAGTTGTTCGACAGGTTAATGACCTTCGGCCGCTGGCCGCGGAACAGCGAGGGATGCGCGAGATAGTCACGATTGGTGATGATCTTGTGCGGTGTCGCCACCTGGTCGAGATCGCTCTGCCTGCCGGTAAGAATGACCCAGGTCATTATCTCTTTCCCAAAGTGATGGCGGCACGCAGTCCGTCGCGACCGAACTGCGCCATGTTCATGAAGATGCCGTAAGGCACGGGAATGTTGGCGGCATCAAGGATGGTTTCCTGCCTTTCATCCTCGACCCACGGATCGTGGATCAGAATATGATCGCCATCATCGCCGATGGCCAGCACCCAGTGCGGCACCTTCTTGCCAAACATCAGGAAGCCGCTGATCAGCACCAGCACCAGTTTGCCACCAGCGAGAGCCGCCCTGATATCGTCGATGGTGAACGGACGGTAATTCACCGGGATGCCGTAAAGTTCCGCGCGGCGGCGAAAGTCGACCTGTGCCAGTTCCATGACCCGGCGCTTTTCCTCGCTACGCACCGATTGCAGGAACAATGCGCCGTAGAAGGAAACGTAAATCTCCGCAGCAAGCCCGCTTTCGTACCCCGAAACGGCCAGACCGAATGGTTCGCAGCCGCCTGGTCCAGACATCATGAAGACGGTCGTTGCCTCGCGCCAGAGGCGGATTTCCATCACCGGGTCGGGTACGAAGCCACCATCGAAATTGGCCATGGCCATCATCAGGCAGCATGGACCGCAGGTGAACTCGCAGGTCTGCTGGTAGAACGGCACCCTGGTGGCGACCGGAAGGTCGCCGCGCAGGGTTTTTTCATAGCGTAGCGCCGTCGCGCCGTCTTCGTAGTACCCCGGCTCACGGCCAATCTTGCGGTAGCCGGCCTGCTCGTAGATATGGATGGCGCGGCCATTGTCCTCGCGCGCCTCGAGACGCAGCATCATGCGGTCGTGTTCGAAGGCTGCCTCTTCGGCCGCGGACAGTAATTGGCGGCCTATGCCGAGCCCGCCGAAGAACGGTCCGACGGCTATGGAATAGAGCCGTGCCACCCCACTGCCCTTGCGAAACAGCACGATCGCATAACCGCCTACGCGGCCATCGATTTCGGCGACCAGCGTCTCGGCGGTCTCCCGCTCGATGAACTGGCGGAAGGAGCGGCGGGAAATGCGGTCGCTCGAGAACACGGCTTTCTCGATGGCGGCGAGATCATCGACGTCTGACGCGCGGGCCTTGCGGATCTCGGCAGGCATGCGGCTTGAGAAAACCTCGATTGCGTTGCGGAAAACGGCCCCGGTCAAAAGCGTCGCGAACACCGGCCGAAGCGCCGGTATTCATCAAGCGCTATCGCTCCTTGATTAGGGCCGAATTGTGACAGTTTCCGCCACGACAGGGAAGCTGGCAAGCTTTGAACGCAATCGCTGTTTTCAAGTCAGTCGGCCGCGCAAGTTCGCAACCGGCTCAACTGGCCAGCCCAGCCAAAAGCTGGCCATACGCGCTCTTGGCCACGACCGCCAATTGCTCGCGCGGCAGCGAACCGACGACGGCACAGCCATAGCCCTTGTCCAGCCAGTAGACCGCCTGCGGACCGTCCTGCGCCGAAGCGTAGGTACCCTTGGCATTCTCGGTCGATTCCGCCGTCACGAAGAGGGATATGCGCTCGCCCTTGTCGTCTTCGTAAAGCAGCATCGCGGCCTTGCTTTCGCCGGCCGGCAGCAACCGGCCACCAACCAATTGGAAGCCGTTCGCGCTCAGGTCCGGCACCACCAGATTCAGGCCGATCCGGTTGGACAGCCAGGTCTGCAAATGATCCTTGTCGCTGGCCGGAACTTCCACCGCATGCCGCTTCTCGGCGGCATAGATGACGTGGGCGGCGATCGCCTGTTCGGCGAGCTGATCCTCCGCCGGATCCTCCTGCCCGAGGCCGCCGATGCCGGCAAAGTAGCCGCCAAATCCGCCCGTGGCGAGAAGCACGGCCGCAGCGGCGGCAAGCCACCAGCGTGAGCGTGGCACCACAACCTTAACAGGCGCTTCGCCGAGCACCACCTTGCGCAGGCGCACTGGTACAGCCTCATCCAGTACGCCGGCAAAAGCCGAGCGCAATGCCTCCCGGTCGGCGGTGAAGCGGGCGCTCCTGGCCTTCATCTCGGGATTGGAGTCGAGCCAGGCATCGTAGGCGGCACGTTCATCGGGCGGCAGTTCGCCGTCGAGCGCCATGTGGATGTCCCGTTCGGAAAAATCGCGGCGGATCATTTCTCGACGATCCTTATGGCTCGGCGGCGTGCTGTGTCGTCCAGCAACCCACGCAGTTCCTCACGGCCACGCGCGATGCGCGACATCAGCGTGCCCGCGGGCACACCCAGAATGTTGGCGGCTTCGGCATAGGAAAAGCCTTCGATGGCGACCATGACCAGCGCCGCGCGGCGATCCGGGCTGATCGCCTGCAATGCGTCGATGATCTCGCGCGAAGCGATGCCCTCCAACTGTTCGGGCGGCTGCGCAACCGTCTCGCCCGCCTCCAGCGGCAGCATCGCCGCTTCGCCGCGGCGATTCACCTTGCGCATCTGGTCGATGAACAAATGATGCATGATCGTAAACAGCCACCTCCTGGGGCTTTCTCCTGTCTGCCAATTGTCGAGCCGCGACAGCGCGCGCTCAAGACAGTCCTGAACGAGATCGTCGGCAGCATCGCGGTCGCGCAAAAGCGAGCGTGCGTAGCGTCGCAGGCGCGGTATTTCGCCAAGGATTGCTGCCTTCTTTTCGTTCATGACCGCTGGTTCTGAGGTCGCCCTTGTTGATCTCGATTGAACGCGCCTTCCCGGCACGGCGCAAGCGGCCAGCGCGAAGCGGTCCACCGCTCCGGTCACCCAAGCAACGAGATAACGCCGGGGGGTGCCGGTTTATTCCCGACCGACAAAGAAAACCAATGATCGCAGGCGATTATCCTTTTTCCTTCGCCGCCCGCGTCAAAAGCCGCTGGTAGAACAGGCCAATGCCGATCAGCACCGCACCCAGACCGATAAAGGACAGCGCCCTGAGCACACCCTCCAGTTCCGACATGTCGAAGAGGAAGACTTTCAGTACGGCAACCGCGATCAGCCCGGCCGAAGCAATGCGCAGCACCTGCGATTTCAGCCAGACGCCAGCTGTGAGCAGCGCCACGCCGATCGCCAGCCAGAGTGCCGAATAGGTATAGGTCTCCAACTGGCCAAGGCCGCTCCACAAGCCGATGAACTCGCCCTTGAACAGACGCCTCACCGACAGCGTGGCATAGGCGAAGGCAAGCAGCGCCGCCACCAGCGCCAGCATGGCCGAATACCATTTCGGCCGCTTGCCCCTGCTATAGAGCGCCAGACCGCCGGCGGCGACGGCCGGCGCGAGATAGGCCAGGAACAAAAGATTGAAGACCGGAATCCGACCGGTCGATTCGTCGGTGAACAACGGATTGAGCACCAGGAAATGCTGGATGACGACGAAGGCGACCGAGACCACGCCCACCGCCATCGAACCATAGCGCAGCACCGAACTTGGCGAGCGCCTGTCGATGGCGATCAGGATGGCGCCGGCACCGATGGCGATCAGCGTGTAGATCGCTTGTTCGGCGAGCGTCGGCGCATCGCTGTTGATGACGCCGCCATGCATGGCGTGGCGCACCAGCATGGCGAGCGTCAGCAGCGCGAACAGTGCCGCCGCCGCTTCCATGGCAAGACGCGGTCGGCCATCGGTAGTGTTGGCGAGCTGCCAGGCCGCGAAGCCGAAGGCGAGCGCCGGCACGCCATAGCCCGGCAGCAACCAGTTGAAGACCGGTGTCGTTGACAGGAACTCGGCGCCGACGATCGTCGGGTCGAAGGCGACGCGGCCAAGCACCGCGATGACGGCGGCGACTGAAATCCAGCCGAGCACAGGATAATAGCGCCAGCGCGTGGCGAGCGCCGGCACGATTGCCGCGGCACCGAGCAAGGTGGTGGTCCAGCCGGAATCAAAAGCCATATGCAGCATCAGGAGTCCGGCGACCGCTGCGCCACCCAAGGCAAACGACACTGCCACGCCGCCCCTGAGCGGCGGTTCGTCAGCCCGCGCGATCCACTCGCCGCTGGCGGCGAAGACCACGACCAGCAGGGCCGCAACGGCGGCATAGACAAAGTCACGGTCGAGATTGCCGAAGGTGAACCACAGCGCCAGCAGGATGACCAGAGGCGCGATGACACCCCATGCAGCCCACGAGGCTGCTCGGATCTGCGCCGAGGCGGCGAAACGGCGCGCGGCCCAGAGACCGGCGGCAACGAAGACCACGCCAAGTCCGATGCCAAGGCGCAAGCTCAGCGCGTTGGCCGGGGCCAAAGGCACCCCATCAACACCCAGAGCGCCGCTCGAAAAATCGGAAGCGATAGAGGTCGGCGGGATGATGCCGAGATAGATCAGTACCGTCGCCAGTCCGGCGGCATAAAGCAGTGGCAGCGCCAGCGGGCGGTAGAGCGCGACCGCTACCATCACCATAAGCAGCACCGCGCCCGGCAAGGCATCACCGGCAGCGGCGAAGACCGGGTCAACCGAGAGGCCCAGCGCCGAGAAGGCGACGAACAGTCCAGGCACGATGGACGGCCAGTCAAAGGACCTTGCTGGTCCGGTCTCGTCGCCGCGACTGCTCAGCCAGACAAGGGCAAGCACAACCAGCGTCACAATGTCGATGAACAGGATCGCGGAGAGGTTCGCGCCCGGTGCGTCGGTCATGTAGAGGATGGTCCAGATGCCGGTGCCGAAAAAGGCGGCCGCCATCAGCGCTTTCCAGTCGCGCATGCGGGCGATGACGCCGGTGGCGGCGAGCACGATTGCGAGATAGCCGAACAACGCCCAGGGATTGGGCGCCTGCGAAGCGATCAGCACCGGCGTCACCATGGCGCCGACTAGACCGATGCCAGCCAGCGCCTGGCCATGGACCAGAGCGGCGGCGATGGTGGCAATGCCGATCGCACCAAGCAACGTGAAGGCAAGCGCCGGGCCGATGAAGCCGTAAACGCCATGGGCGGCATAGACGGTGCCGAACAGGATGAAGGCGCCGGCTGCCGTGAGGATCGCCGGAATATAAGCGCCGGCAACACCTTGCACCGGCACCTTGAATCCGGTGCGACGAATGAACTCGCCGGCGGCGACCAGCACCAAACCGAGCACGGCCGCCATGGTGAGCCGCACGCCGGGGCCGAAAATGCCGGCCTCGATGGTGTAGCGGATCAGGAACAAGCCGCCCAGAGCAAGTGCAATGCCACCGACCCAGACCGCCCAACGCGTGCCGAGCGCGGTTTCGACGTCGGACTGGCGAGCGGCTTTGGCGACCGCGGCCGGCGCGACCTCTGGCGTTTTCCGTGTTGCCTCGGGGGTGCTCCAGGGACCGGGCACACTCTCTGCGGCCGGTATTTCCGCCTCGGTGGCCCGTACAGGCGCGGGCTCGCTGATTGCTGCCGGGGCGATATCGGCTGCGGGCGCGGCCACCGGTGCCGTGTTGGCCTCGCCCTCGGCCGCTTCCTGTTCCGACGGCCTGGCCGCGAACGGCACCGCGCCCGAAAGCACGAGACTGCGCAGCGCGCCAAGTTCGCGCTCGATCAGGCCGATGCGGCTCTGCTGGCGCGAAATGATGACGAACAAGGCGATGATGGCGACAAGGCCGATCAGGCTTTCAAACATGGCGGTTCCCCCAAACCAGGCCAGTTTTCACTGACATTTCGTCTCATTGACATTCAAATGCGGCGGCCAAACGGCTGAAAACTCAACGTGCCGCCAGATTGGCGGCTGGAAATATCGAACATGTCTCGGTGCCGAAAGCCAGCAGTTTGCCGCTGGCGTCCTTCAGCGTTGCTTCCGAAACGGCAAGCGTGCGGCCCTTGTGGACCACCTTGCCTTCGCAGACCACCTCACCGGTCCTGGGCGTTATCGGCCGCGTGAGGTTCACCTTGAACTCCGCCGTCGTGTAGGCCTCACCCTTGTCGAGCAGTGACTGCACGGCGCAGGCCAACGCCGAATCGAGCAGCGTCGCCGCCCAGCCGCCATGAACGCCACCCAGCGGGTTGAGGTGACGTTCGTTCGGCACGCCGCGGAATACGGCGCGACCTTCCGATACTTCGGTCAACGCGAAGCTGAGCTGGAAGGAGATCGGCGGTGCTGGATATTTGCCGTCGATGATTCGCTGAAGCAATTCCAGGCCGGTGTATTTCAGGATGTCGGCGTGAGGAATGGTGCCGAGGCCGAGCGGCGAGACCCGGCCTGGATAAAGTTCGACTTCGCTCATCTGATGATTTCTCTGGCCGCGTTCTCTCCGGCGATGGGCTTGTGCGCTGCGTGGTGCTTGCGCAACGCTGCAAGAAAACCGGCGCGCGCGTCGGGCTGATCGATGCCGCGCGGCTCGTAGACATGGCGGGTGAAGAAGAAACCGGTCAAGCGGAAGGCGTCCGCGATCGCCGCATGATTCGCACGCAGGCCGGAGCCGCGCTGCAGAAATGCAGGCAGCACCAGCATCTTGTCGTGCCACGGCGCGCCGGCTTCACGCGACACCGCGCGTCCCGATTTCGGCGAGACATAGGCAAGGTCCTGTTTGGTGCCGGTGGCGGCGCATTGGCTGAGATCGAGGCCAAAGCCGAGTTCATCGAGGATCAGAAGTTCGAAACGCGCCACCAGCTCGCCGGCGGCGTCGGCATCGTCCAGGTGGACGATCATCACCGAAAGCGCCTCGTAAAGGCCCCCATGGGCATCACGCTCGGGCAGCAGGCGCAGATGCGCCGCCATCGTCTGAAGGCCGTAGACGGCGATGGCACTGTCCATCAGCCGGGCGGCGTTCATCTCGATCGCTTCGGCCTGGAAGGTACCCAGATGCTCGTCAAGGCGCGCACGCCACAAGAGATCGACGCGATTGCCGGGCTGGAGAACGGGTTGCAGCTTGCGCGAGCGGCCACCGCGCACGAGGCCGAGATGGCGGCCATGGGCACGCGTCATCACCTCGAGAATGGCGCTGGTTTCGCCATGCTTGCGGGTGCCGAGAATGATTCCCTCGTCGCGCCATTCCATATCACGAGCTTTTCACCGATCGGGTGGCGAAATCAAGGTATGGGCCTGAGCGCCTGGGCCGGCTCTCGCAACAACGCATAAAAAAGCCGCCCGCAGCGATGTGCTGCGGGCGGTTGGTGAGGTCAGTCGATTTAGAAGCTGCGCTGGAAACGGACGATGCCGCCGACGCTGTCCTTCTTGTCGGCCTTGGACCAGTTGCCGTAGATGGAGGGATTGCCGAAATTGCCGTAGTGATCCCAGTCGACTTCGGTCGTGATCGTGAAGCCCGGGACGATCGTGTAGGCGACGTTCGCGGCAAGAGCGTAGTTCTTGTCGTCGTCAGCCGAAGCCTGGACGTTGAACGAGGTCTTCTCGTTGAACTTGTAGGTACCGCCGCCCCAGACAGCCCAGTTGCCGCCCCACGGCTTGTACTGGCCACGGCCATGTGCGTCGATGGCATTGTGGGCGTCGTCCGTGAGGTTGTCGTCGGTGCCGTAGCCGCCCATGATGAACAGCGACAGTTCCTTGCTGACGTTGACGTCCAAGCGAACCTTGCCGGCCACTTCCTCGTAGTTGCTGTCATAAGCGACGACGCCGGTGATCGCACCCCAGTCGCCCTTGTACTTCAAGCCGCCGACGACATGAGGAACATAGCTGTCGATCGTGTTAGCACCGGTGCCTTCTTCGAGCGAGATCACACCCGTGAAGCCGCTGCCGGCGTCGAAGTAGTACTGGACGACGTTGGTGTCCTTGATGCCATAGGGGATGATCGTGTCCTGAATGACGTTGCCGGCGTAACCGATGAACTGGTCGTATGCCGTCTCGTCCTTACCGACGCGCAGGCCACCGAGCTGGATCCAGGCGAAATTGAGGCTGGTGGTCTTGTTGCCGGCCTGCCAGGAGGTCGAGGCGCTTCCATCATAGTCGCCAGAGGAGTTGCCGAACTGGAAGCGGGTCTCGGTGAAGGTCTTCAGCGTGCCGAGCTCGGTTTCCTGGCCGGTATACGTCCGCAGCGTGAAGCGCATATTTTTGTAGTAGGTGTCGTGGTTTCCGCCGTCCATGTGATCGCGAACGTTGTTGACGCCATCAAACGTGCCGGAATCGCCGACGCCAATGTCGTAGCGGAGATAGCCGCCGATGCGCAGGCAGGTTTCGGTGCCCGGGATGTAGAAATAGCCGGCGCCGTAGACGTCACAGATCTTAACGTATTCGGCCGGTTCCGGTTCGGCGACGACGACAGCGTCCGCGGCGCGTGCGCCGGACACCGCGATCAGTGCCGCGGCTGAGCCGAGAAGAAGGCTCTTGATGTTCATTTTCTGACCTCTCCAGTCAAGTTATTAAAATGGCTTCCGAATTGTGGCTGGCGGATATGTTTTCCCGCCTCACCCCCACAATGAAAAAGGCTCGCATCGCGTCCCCTTTTCGCGGCGAACATACCCACCAATCTTCCGCCTTCAATGACAATTCCGCAAATATGCCGGATTCACGCCACAGATTAAATCGGTGTTGCACAAATAACACTAACCGAGTCAGGTCGATTTTCGAATCGGCACAAATGGCACATCGTCATTTTTATGTAACAATCTCACACATCTTCTACTTTATACTATAATCTTCCAGTTTTTAGCGAATCTGTTTTCGGTCAATTGCGCACTCTGTCTAACAAATGTCGAATATGTTATTTTTTCAACATCAGATTCTCAAGTCAAATCTGGCCAATTTCTTGAGCGCTCAACCGACGATAGAGGCCCATGCGAAAGCTGCCGGGACAGCAGGTTTTTTGATCCATCAGCGCCGCCCGATGACGGCGCCACGCGTCTCGCCTCATGCCTGGCGCTCGCGATCGATCAGCACCGCATCGATCACTCGCCACGATTCTTCGATCTCGGCCGAGGCCACGCCTATGTGCCCGGCGGCGGTGATCAATGCCTTCCATAGCGCCCAGCCGCGCCCGCGCGCCCAGGTCGCTTCATCTGCCGCGAGGCAGGCGCGAAACGTGTACCGGCTTTCGCCTTCGAACAGCGTCCAGGCAATTGCCAGATCGCAGGATGGATCGCCGACACCGGAGGTGCCGAAATCGATCACGGCGCTCAACCTGCCCTTTTCGACAAGGAGGTTGCCCCGGCTGACATCGCCATGGAACCAGACGGGCGGACTTTCCCAGGCCGCGGCAAGGGCTATCTCCCAGATGGCGGTGGCGGCGCCGGCATCGATGCGGTTGCCGAGCGCCGAGATCGCTTGCCTTGTCTCGCCGTCATAGACCGTCAGCGGTCCGCCGCGAAAGAAATTGTGCTGCCCAGGCGCGGGCCCATCGGTAGCGTCCACCTGTTTCAACGCAACCAGGAACCGAGCCAGGTCCGCCGCGAATTCCGACAGATTTGCGATACGTTCCCGTTTCGCGATCTCGCCCTCGATCCAGCCATAGACTGACCAATGCCAGGGATAGCCCTCGGCCGGAACGCCCATCGCCAGCGGTACGGGAATGGGCAGTGGCAGCAGCGGCGCCAATCTCGGCAACCAGCGATGTTCCTTTTCCACTTGCAGGGCGTAGGCGGCGGCGCTCGGCAACCGCACGGTCATCTCGTCGCCGAGATGAAAGGTCCTGTTGTCCCAGCCGCCAAAATCAACCGGCCTGACCGCAAGATTCTTCCAATGCGGGAATTGCGCGGCAATCAGCCGGCGCACCAAGGCGGCATCGATCGCTACCTGATCTTTCCCGGAAACGACGCTCACTTCTCGGGATCACGCCTAATGCGGAAACTCCAACCCCATCTCGCGATAGCGCTCGGGGTCGTCGCCCCAATTCTCGCGCACTTTCACGAACAGGAACAGGTGCACCTTCTGCTCCAATATGCCTGATATTTCCATCCGCGCGGCCTGCCCGATGGCACGGATGGTCTCGCCCTTGTGGCCGAGCACGATCTTCTTCTGGCTGTCGCGCTCGACAAAGATGGTCTGGTCGATGCGCACCGAACCGTCCTTCTTCTCTTCCCATTTCTCGGTCTCGATGTGCGAGGAATAGGGTAGTTCCTGATGCAGCCTGAGATAGAGCTTCTCGCGGGTGATCTCGGCCGCCAGCTGGCGCATAGGCAGGTCGGAAATCTGATCTTCCGGGTAGTACCACGGGCCGGCCGGCAGCGCCTGGGCCAGGTAGTCGAGCAGGTCCTTGCAGCCGGAGCCGGTCAGCGCCGAGACCATGAAGGTGCGCTGGAACGGCACTTTCTCGTTCGCTGCCGCGGACAGGGCGAGCAGCGCCTCATGCTTCACCCGATCGACCTTGTTGAGGATCAGCACCATCGGCTGGCGCACATCCTTCAGCCGTTCGAGGATGGCATCGGCGTCGCCCCTGATGCCCCGCTCGGCGTCGATCAGCAGCAGCACGATATCTGCATCCTTGGCGCCGCCCCAGGCGGTGGTCACCATCGCGGTGTCCAGCCGCCGCTTGGGCTTGAAGATACCCGGTGTGTCGACAAAGACGATCTGCGCGTTGTCGTGCGTGGCGATACCGCGCACGATGGCGCGTGTCGTCTGCACCTTATGGGTGACGATCGAGACCTTGGCGCCGACCAGTTGGTTGACCAGCGTCGACTTGCCGGCATTGGGCGCGCCGATCAGCGCGACGAAGCCGGAATGCGTGGCAGGAGCGGCTGCGGTGTCTTCGGCGGTCATGCCGCACTCCCTTCATGAACCCAGACGCCCTCGCGAACCAGAAGGGCGGCAGCGGCGGCCTGTTCGGCCTCGCGCTTGGAGCGGCCGCTGCCGGTTGCCGGCTGAAACGCGCCGACCTTGACGCTGACGGTAAACAGCGGATCGTGATCGGGGCCTTCCCGGCCGTCGATCTGATAGGCGGGAACAGCACTCGCCGCCTGATGCGCCCATTCCTGCAATTCGGTCTTGGCGTCGCGGCGCGCGGCACCCGAGGCCCGCGAACGCGGCTGCCAGTATCTATGGATGAACGCGCGGGCTGCTTCCAGACCACCATCGAGATACAGCACGGCGATCAGCGATTCCAGTGCGTCGGCGCGCAGGTTGACGCGCTTGCGTCCCTCGAGCCCGCGCACATCCGACCCGGCACGGATCAGGTCCGGCAGCCCGATATCTTCGGCGATGTCAGACAGCGCCTCGGCATTGACCAACGCATTGAGCCGCAGCGACAACTCCCCTTCCGCGGCATCGGGAAAGGCAGCCAGCAGCATATCGGCGACAACAAGACCAAGAACCCGGTCGCCGAGGAATTCGAACCGCTCATAGTCGGCGCCCGCATTGGCGCCTCGCGCACTGGCATGGGTAAGCGCACGCTGCAGGCGCTGGCGGTCGGCAAAGGCATGGCCCGTGCGTTCCGCAAGCGCTTCGGCGAGCGCATCGGCGGTCAACCTTTTTGGTGCCGCCATGACCCTACTTGACGAAATGGAACAGGCGCGAGGCGCGCATCAGCGACGGCCATTTCCAGATTTCGAGCGGGCTTGCCTTGCCGGCGATCGAGAAGAAGACAAGGTTGGCGCGGCCGACCAGGTTCTCGGCCGGAACATAGCCGACGGTGAAGCGGCTGTCGGCGGAATTGTCCCTGTTGTCGCCCATCATGAAATAGTGGCCGGGGGGAACGTCGAATTCGCGGGTGTTGTCGCCAATCGAGTTCGGCGACAGGTCGAGCGTGTCGTAGCTGACGCCGTCGGGCAGCGTCTCGCGATAGACATCGATCGGATAATCCTTTTCCGTGATGTCGGGATTGTCGATCTGGCCGGTCTTGACGCGCGGCACGCCGACGCCGTTGATGAAGACTTGGCCATCCTTCATCTGGATCTTGTCGCCGGGCAGGCCAATGACGCGCTTGATATAGTCGACGGACGGATCCGGCGGGAACTTGAACACCACCACGTCACCACGCTTGGGCTCGGAGCCCCAGATACGGCCCGAGAAAATGTCCGGTCCAAAAGGCAGCGAATAGCGTGAATAGCCGTAGGACCATTTGGTGACGAACAGATAGTCGCCTTCCAGAAGCGTCGGCCGCATGGAGCCCGACGGGATCGAGAACGGCTGGAACAGCAGCGTCCGAATGACCAGGGCGAGCAAAAGCGCCTGGACGATGACGCTGACGGTTTCGCCAAGCCCGCCGGATTTCTTCTGGGATTTTTCAGCCACGCTCATGTCGTCCTCGATTGTGCGTTGGATGGTATAGAGTCTCGGCGCGCGCTGGGCAACGTCAATGCCGGTCGTCAGATGCAATCAATGTGGCGCTTCTTCGACCGGTAGCGCTTCTATGATCACAAAGGCTTGAGCGAGCGGGAAATCATCCGTGATGGTCAGGTGGATCGCTGCCCGATGACCTTGCGGCAGGATCTTTTCCAGCCGCGCCAGCGCTCCGCCGGTCAGCGCCATCGTCGGCGCACCGCTGGGCAGGTTGACGACACCCATGTCACGCCAGAAGACCCCTTGCGCCAGACCGGTGCCCAGTGCCTTGGCGCAAGCCTCCTTGGCGGCAAAGCGCTTGGCGTAGGAAGCCGCGCGGGCGCGCCGGTTCTCCGAACGCGCCTGCTCCACCTCGGTGTAGATCCTCTGGATGAAGCGCTGGCCATGACGCTCAAGCGATTTCTCGATGCGTGTGATGTCGATCAGGTCGCTGCCGATGCCGATGATCATTGGGTGGCGCTTCCGCCGGGATGAGGCGAATGCTCACGGCGTCTCGCGCGCTCTGCCAGCCGCTTGCGCCTCTGTTCGCGGAAGACATTCATGCCCCAGCGCGTGATGCCGTAGAATACCAGGCCGAACACGAGCCCGAGCGGCACCGCCCCGATCAGCATCGGCTCCAGTACGGGATGCCATAGTTTGGCGAAGGAAAGCTTGTGCATCATTTCGCCCAGATGCGCCGGCGGGCCATGCGTAGGCAGGCGATCGCGCAAGATGAGCTTGCCGGTTTCCCAGGACGCGCCCCACAAGAGCGGAAAGGTCAGCGGATTGCCGAAAAACACGGCTCCGAGAGCCGCTGCCACCAGATTGCCGGCGATCACCCAACACAGAACGGCGGCGATGATGAAGTGGAAACCAACGGGGAAGAACGAAGCAAAGACACCTGCCGCGACGCCAGCCGCCACCGCATGCGGGGTGGCCTTCAGCCGCAGGATGCGCTTGGAGAAATATTGAAGCGAGCGCGAAAACGAACGGCGCGGCCACAGATAGGTGCGCACCCGCTCGAAAAGACCATCAGGTTTGCGGCGACGAAAAAGCACTCTCTTCCTATTCCCGACAATTCACAGCTTACAGGCCCGCTGTTTCCAGCCGGGCTTCGACCACCACATCTTGCGCTTTACGGTCGCCAGAAGGCAATCGCGACTTTGATATAGCCATCCGCAACCCCGACAACAACTGGAGGCCGTCCGCGCAGCGGCCGCACCGCCAAATTCGGGTAAGGTCCGTCTCCTCCAACATCGGACAATCGCGGCGAATTTGAGAAGTGGTTTCGGCTAATTGTCGCAGCCAATGATCGATATGCTACCGCGGGTACTGGCTGACTTCGACAAGATTGCCATCCGGATCGCGGAAGTAGACCGACATCATCGGCCCCTGCGCGCCGAAGCGTTCGACCGGCCCGAGTTCCACCGTTACGTGATTGGCTTCGAGGCCGGCAAGGAATTCATCGAGCGGCCGGTCGGTGATCAGGCAGAAGTCACCGGATCCGGGCGTCGGCGACTTCGCCTTCGGCTCGAAGGTGCGGCTGATCTCGTGGACATTGATCTTCTGGTTGCCGAAGGCAAGTGCCGTCGGCCGGCCCGGCGCGTCGACGCGTTCGAAGCCCAGCACGCGCTGATAAAAGGCGCAGGTCGCGTCGAGCGACACCACCGTCAGCACGAAATGATCGATACCGACGATCAATGCGACCTCCTCAGATGTTGCGGCTGCCCGGCTTGATGGCCGGGATGGCGGCAAGCTCCGGCGGCAATCTGTCCGGCGGATAGGCTGGGACCTCATATTCGGCAAGCGCGATCAGCGGCACGCCGACATGGGTCTTGCCGGCCGATCGGTCGATGATGCAGGCGGCCGCGACCACCTCTGCACCAAGGGCGCGCAGGCAATCGATGGTTTCGCGGATCGACAATCCGGTGGTGACGATGTCCTCGACGATGACGACGCGCGCGCCTCGGTCGATCTCGAAGCGCCGCAGGCGGAACTCGCCCCCTTCCCGCTCCACCCAGATCGCCGGCACGCCAAGGTGGCGCGAAGTTTCGTAAGCCGGGATCAGCCCGCCGATCGCCGGCCCGACGATATAGTCGATCTTGCCTGGGATCGCGGCGCGGATATTCTCGGCCAGCGCCTTGCACAGCCGCTCGGTCTTGTCGGCATGCATGAACACCCGTGCCTTCTGCAGGAAGACTGGACTGCGCAGGCCCGACGTCAGGATGAAATGACCCTCCAGAACAGCGCCAGCCTCACGGAATATGCCCAGCACTTCGTCGGTATTCATCTCGTCCCCCATGGTCGGCTATCGCTAGCCATTGACGCGCCGCGCATCGCTGACGCTCGAATTGTCCTTGAGCTGCGACAGCAGCCGGTTGAGATGCTTCAGGTCCCAGACTTCGAGATCGATCAGCATTTCGGTGAAATCGGGCGCGGTGCGCACCATCGACAGCGTATGGATATTGGCGTCGTTGGAGGCAACGACCTGGGCGATGTCGGCAAGCGAGCCCGGCGCGTTGATGGCGGTGACCGAGACGCGCGCGGGAAACCGTTCCTTGGTGCGTTCGTCGATGTCCCAACGTACGTCGATCCAGCGCTCCGGCTGGTCGTCGAAAGCCTGCAGCGCCGGCGACTGGATCGGATAAATGGTGATGCCGGTGCCCGGCTGGACGATACCGACGATGCGGTCGCCAGGGACCGCGCCTTCCGGCGCGAAGCGCACCGGCAGGTCGCCGCGCACGCCACGGATCGGCACCGCGCCGGCGCCTGGCTGGTCCTTGTCCTTGCGCGCGGCCCGGCCCGGAATCTGGAACAGCATGCCGGCGGCGTTGCGGATCTTCGACCAGCCCTCCTCGCGCTGTTTGGGAGCCGCAGGGGTGACGCGCTCGTCCTTGTAGTCAGGGAAGACCGCCTTCATGACATCGGTGGAAGCCAGTTCGCCGCGACCGACGGACGCCAGCACATCCTCGATGTCCTTGCGCGCCAACCGGTGCAGGACGGGCTTCAGGCTTTCCTTGGTGAAGGTCTTGCCGGCTCGTTCGAAAGCACGCTCCAGGATACGCGCGCCAAGGCCGGAATACTGCTTGCGGATCGCATTCTTGGTAGCGCGGCGGATGGCGGCGCGCGCCTTGCCGGTGACGACGACCGATTCCCACGCGGCCGGCGGCACCTGCGCCTTGGAGCGGATGATCTCGACCTCGTCGCCATTCTTCAGTTCCGTCATCAGCGGCATGATGCGGCCGTTGACCTTGGCGCCGACGCAGGTATCGCCGACATCGGTGTGGACGGCATAGGCGAAATCGATCGGCGTGGCGCCGCGCGGCAAGGCAATCAGCATGCCCTTCGGCGTGAAGCAGAACACCTGGTCCTGGAACAGTTCCAGCTTGGTGTTCTCGAGGAAATCTTCCGGGTTGTCGCCCTCTGCCAGCTGCTCGATGGTGCGCCGCAACCAGGCATAGGCATTGGTCTCCTTCGAGATCGCGTGCACGGCGCCGTTCGTCTTGCCCCCGGTGTCCTTGTAGATCGAATGGGCGGCGACGCCATATTCAGCGATCTTGTTCATCTCGCGGGTGCGGATCTGCAGCTCGACGCGCTGGCGCGAAGGACCGACGATGGTGGTGTGGATCGAACGGTAGTCGTTCTGTTTCGGCGTCGAGATGTAATCCTTGAAACGGCCGGGCACCATCGACCAGGTGGTGTGGATGGCTCCCAGCGCGCGATAGCAGTCTTCGACAGAGTCGACCACGACGCGGAAGCCGAAAATGTCGGACAATTGCTCGAAGGACAGCGCCTTGGCCTCCATCTTGCGGAACACCGACCACGGTTTCTTCTGGCGGCTTTTGACGCCGGCCTTGATGGCGTGTTTCTCGAACAGGCCCGAAAGAGCCTTCTCGATCTCGGACAGCACATCCTTGTTGCGCTCGAAGATTTCGGCGAGCCGGGCGGTAACGGCGCGATAGGCTTCCGGATTGATGAAGCGGAAGGCGATCTCCTCCAGCTCCTCGCGCATGCCTTGCATGCCCATGCGCCCGGCCAAGGGCGCATAGATGTCCATCGTTTCCTCGGCGATGCGCAGGCGCTTGGCCTCGGGCATATGGTCGAGGGTGCGCATGTTGTGCAGGCGGTCGGCGAGCTTGACGAGGAGCACGCGGACATCTTCCGAGATCGCCAGCAGAAGCTTGCGCAGGTTTTCCGCCTGCTCCGCCTTCTTCGACACGAGGTCGAGCTTCTTCAGCTTGGTCAGTCCTTCGACCAGCTTGCCCATTTCGGGACCGAACAGCTCATCGATCTCGGCCCTGGTCGCCGTGGTGTCCTCGATGGTGTCGTGCAGCAGGGCGACGGCGATCGTGGCCTCATCCATATGCATTTCGGTGAGGATGGCGGCGACTTCGAGCGGATGCGAGAAATAGGGGTCGCCGGAAGCGCGCTTCTGGTGGCCATGCTTCTGCATGGCGTAGACGTAGGCCTTGTTGAGCAACGCCTCGTTGACGTCAGGCTTGTAGCGCTGGACGCGCTCGACAAGCTCATACTGACGCATCATGGGCGGAATCTCTCGGCGATGAAATGAATCATGCGCCGCACTACTGTACGGCGCATGTCATAGATAGCCACGAAACCGCCGGGACGGAAGTGCCGGAAGATTGTTCCAGCCAATTCCAAAGGGCTTTCAGAATTCGCTCAGCCGAGCCGGATAGCGTCGTTTTCGGAGCGGACATCTGGGTCCGTGAGCACCGGAAGCGCATAAAACTGCGCTAGGCGACCGGCTGGGTAGAATTATCAAAAGCTCTTAGTAGTCGTCGCTCTTTTCCGGGGGAACCAGACCTTCGATGCCGGCCAGCAGGTCTTCCTCGGTCATGCGATCGAAGGTGACGTTGTCCTCGGTGTCGTCCGCGTCGGCGGCGGCAACAGCACCGCCAGTCTGGTCGGCGATCACTTCGCCATCGGCTTCGGGCTCGTCGACCTCGACATGCTTCTGCAGCGAATGGATCAGATCTTCCTTGAGATCGTCGGGCGACAGCGTCTCGTCGGCAATCTCGCGCAGTGCGATGACCGGGTTCTTGTCGTTGTCGCGCGGCACGGTGATCTGCGCTCCCTGGCTGATCTGACGAGCGCGGTGGCCGGCCAAAAGCACCAGCTCGAAGCGGTTGTCGACCTTGTCGATACAATCTTCAACGGTTACGCGGGCCATGGATTGCCCCTTTCATGCCTGGATGTAATGGAAAACAGGCGCGGTCCATAACCCGAACAGCACCAAAATACAAGCATCATGGCAATGCGTGCCCACAGGGCAGCCCGCGTCCACGGTTCGGCGCCGCGATCACAATTGCTTGCAGTGCGCCACGCGCCCTTGGATTGCCACCAAACTGGCGTTATCTCGGTTGGTCCAAGGTCGGCCGGTTTATTATGGGCCTGACCGCTCGTCGCTACCGCATTTCGTTAGACGGCCGTTATTTCGAAAAGGACTATTTCCATGTTCGATCCCCGTGAAAAAATCGCCCTGTTCATCGACGGCGCCAATCTCTACGCCACCTCACGCGCGCTCGGGTTCGACATCGACTATCGCAAGCTTTTGGCGAGCTTCCACAAGCGCGGTTACCTGCTGCGCGCCTATTATTACACCGCGCTGGTCGAGGACCAGGAATACTCCTCGATCCGGCCGCTGATCGACTGGCTCGACTATAACGGCTTCAAGGTGGTGACCAAGCCGGCCAAGGAATTCACCGACTCGACCGGCCGCCGCAAGATCAAGGGCAATATGGACATCGAGCTCAGCGTCGATGCGCTGGAACTCGCCGACGTCGTCGACCACTATGTCATATTCTCCGGAGACGGCGATTTCCGCACACTGGTCGAGGCGCTGCAACGGCGTGGCCGCAAGGTGTCGATCGTCTCGACCATGGCCTCGCAGCCGCCGATGATCTCAGATGACCTGCGCCGCCAGGCGGACCATTTCATCGACCTGGCGACGCTGAAGAACGAAGTCGGTCGCGATCCCTCCGAGCGGCCCGTACGGCGGCCCGAACCGGCTGAAGTCGATGAGGACGACTACTGAGGCCGGTCGCTTGACCGCCCTCCCTGCTTCCGAACCCAGCCGCGACTGCCCTCTCTGCCCGCGGTTGCATGACTTCATCGCCGAATGGCGGCAGCGCGAGCCGTGCTGGTTCAACGCGCCGGTGCCGACCTTCCTGCCATTGGGCGGCGAAGATACCGTCCGGCTTCTGATCGTCGGTCTGGCGCCTGGCTTGCGCGGCGCCAACCGCACCGGGCGCCCGTTCACCGGCGACTATGCCGGCGACCTGCTCTACTCGACGCTGATTGCCCACGGCTTCGCACGCGGCGAGTTCAAGGCGCGGCCCGATGATGGGCTGGAGCTCGTCGGCACGGCGATCACCAACGCGGTGCGCTGCGTGCCGCCGGAGAACAAGCCGGTGGGTGCGGAGATCGCCACATGCCGGACATTTTTGGTGCCGACGATCGCTCGCTTTCCCAACCTGCGCGCCGTGCTGGCGCTGGGATCGATCGCGCACCAGTCGACCGTACGGGCATTGGGCGGGCGCGTCGCCGCCTACCCGTTCAAACATGGCGGGCAATTGCCGGCCGGCGGCATTACGCTGTTTTCGAGCTATCATTGCTCACGCTACAACACCAATACCGGCGTGTTGACCGAAGACATGTTCGTCAGGGTGTTCAGCGAGATCGCGGCATTCCTGAAGGATTGAGGATCGGACACCGGGCGGTATCCCGTGCCGGCTCACACCGGCAGCAGGGCATCCGGTTTCACGTCGCCGATGGATGCATAAGTATGCGTTTCCTTCACTCCCGGCAGGGGCAGGATGACGCGTTTGAGAAAGTCCTGATAGTCGGCCATCTCGGCAATGCGCGCCTTCACGAGATAGTCGAAGCCGCCGACGACCATGTGGCATTCCAGAACCTCGGGCGCCTTTGCGACCGCCTCTGCGAAGCGGTCAAAGATATGCGGGGCCGTGTGATCGAGCCGCACCTCGATGAAAACAAGCATGCCGCGGCCAATCTTTGCCGGATTGAGCACCGCTCTAACGGCTGTGATGAACCCGTCGCGAAACAGGCGCTTCACGCGCTGGCTGGCGCCGGTCGGCGACAGGCCGACGCGCGCGGCCAGGTCAAGCGTGGTGCGGCGTCCATCTTCCTGCAGCAGTCGCAGAAGAGTGCGGTCGATGGCATCCAGGTCGCCAGATTCAGAATTCACGTTCAAGCCACCTCTTTTGCGTGAATTACACTTGAAGTTGTGAAAAACAGCGTATTTCGTCGCGGCCATTTCGGCAATAGGCTGCGGTTCGTCGCGAGGTCGGGGCTATCTCCTCCTGGCGACAATGAATATGACGGCAGAACTGACATGGCGGACGGACGAGACACGGCAAACACAAGACTGGCGGTGATCGCCGGCCTCGTCATGATCGCCATCTATGCGGCGCAGTTCGTCGCCGCCCGCTTCAGCCTCAGGGAGCACCTGACGCCCACCGACATGGCCAGCTTGCGCTTTGCCGGTGCCGGCGTGGTGTTCCTGCCGATCGTCTGGTGGCGCGGCCTGGCGACCCTGAAGGCGCTGGGCTGGCGACGTGGACTGACGTTGGCGGCACTGGCCGGTTTGCCCTACCCACTCATCATCAACTGGGGCCTGACCTATGCGCCCGCCGCCCATGGCGCGGCACTTTGCCCGGCCTCGATCGTGTTCTTCTCATTCCTGCTGTCCTTGTTCAGGGAAAGTGCTTCGCGGCAGCGGGTCATCGGTGTCGTCACGATCATCGCTGGGCTGCTGCTGTTCATCGCGCCGGCCCGCAGCGGTGCCGGCGATGTCCTCTTCGGCGATCTGCTGTTCATCGGATCGGGCGCGATGTTTTCCGCCTATGCGGCTCTTGTGCAGCGATGGCGCGTCGAACCCGTCACCGCAACCGCGACCGTCGTGATCTTGTCGTGCCTGCCGCTGCCGCTTCTCTGCCTGTTGGCATCAAGCGGCCTCCATGCCGCCGCAGGCGCCGAAATCGCCAGCCAGATCGTCATTCAAGGTCTTCTCGCGGGCGCTGCCGCAATGTTCCTCTACACTTACATTGTCGACCGATTGGGCTCGCAGGCTGCATCGCTGTTCCTGCCGGGTGTGCCGATCGCCACCGTGATGGTCGGCATGATCGTTCTTGGCGAGACCCCGCTGGCGATCCAATGCGTGGCCATCGCTATCATGGCCGCCGGGATGGGTTATTCGGCGACGGGTCGACGCGGCACCAGGGAAAATCTGGCTGTCCCGACATCGGTTGGATCGTGAATGGTTTCAGCGGCATGGCAGGCTTCTGAAGAACCGGCCGGCATCGGATCGGGTCTGTCCGTCAAGGTGCGGAGGCAAGCAGCGCCGCCAGTTTCTCCGGCCCACCCTGCAAAACGTTCAGGTCGACGTCCCCCTCTATGCCGTCCACGCGCCCGCTGTTGTGGTACTGCCAGTAAATCCAGTCACGGCGGTCCGGCTCCATGAGCAGCGAGCGCAGCCAGAGTGGGCGAGCGGCGATTTGCCCGGCATAGGCAGCCTCGGCTTCATCCGTCAGATAGATGATCGCCGGCTTGCCGAAGGCAGCCTCGACGGGTCCGAGGAAAGCCTCCAGTTCGGCATTCAGTTGCTCGGGCGACAGGCGCTGCGGACAGTTGCCCCCGAACTCGATGTCGACCACCGGCGGCAGCAATGGCTGATCGTGCGGCACCACCGAGATAAAATTCCTGGCCTGGTCGGCGCCCGGCCGGCAGAAGGTGAAGAAATGATAGGCGCCGACGGCGAGCCCGGCGGCGCGGGCCTCGCGCAGATTGCCGGCGAAGGCATTATCGACATGGTCGCCGCCTTCAGTCGCCTTGATGACGGCGAAAGCCACATCATCGGCGGCAACACGCCGCCAGTCGATCTTGCCCTGATGATGGGAGACGTCGATGCCCCGGACCGGATATTCGCCTCGGTCGGGGGAGTAGGTGTGGAAATAGACCACGGCGCCCACCACAACGACGCATGCCAGGGCAAGACTGGCCACGCCCCGGAGAACAATCCGCTTCTTCAAGACCATCCCCTGTAGGACTTGCCGGTGTTCGACCTTGAAGCCCGATCGTTGGCTTTTTTCAGGCTGTCACCTGATCACCTACGTTCCTTGAGCAGCCGGCCCTTTTCGCGCGACCAGTCGCGTTGCTTCTCGGTCTCGCGCTTGTCATGCAGTTTCTTGCCGCGGCCAACTGCAAGCAGCAGCTTGGCGCGCCCTTGGTCGTTGAAATAGATTTTCAGCGGCACCAGCGTCATGCCTTCGCGATCGACGCTCTGCGATAGTTTTGCCATCTCGCGCTTGTTGAGCAGCAGTTTGCGGCGCCGGCGCGGCTCGTGGTTGAAGCGATTGGCCTGCAGGTATTCCGGCAGATAGGAATTGATCAGCCAGATCTCGCCGCCTTCGACCGAGGCATAGCTGTCCTGGATGTTGGCCTGGCCCTGGCGCAGCGACTTGACCTCGGTTCCGGTCAGCACCAGGCCTGTCTCGATCGTGTCGAGCACTTCATAGGAAAACCGCGCCTTGCGGTTTTCCGCAACGGTCTTGTTGTTGGGATCGGCTTTTCTGACTTGGTTCATAACGTATAGAATCCGTTTCGAAACTCGCTCCTGCGAGTCAGATGATGGTGCTACTAGAGCGCCGCGCGTTTTTTAACGCGCAAAGGACGCTCTAGAAATCCGACTTTGCGCATGGTCCTTTCCGAAAGCGAAGTGCTTTCGGGGCCACGCGCGGAACCGGAGCGGAGCGTACATATAGTACGCGAGCACCGGAAGCGCAGGTGGCGCCTTCAGATGGCCGCAGGAGTAGAGTTTCCAAACGGATTCGTTAATTAATCAAGCCGGCGTGCTTCATGGCCGCATCGATCTTTTCGGCCGTCGACTGCTCGATGGTGACCAGCGGCGAACGCAGGACGTTCTCGACCTTGCCCAGCTTCGACAACGCATATTTGGCGCCGGACACGCCGGGCTCGATGAAGATCGCCTTGTGCAGCGGCAGCAAGCGGTCCTGCAGTTCCAGCGCCTTGGCGCTGTCGCCGGAGAGCGTCGCTTCCTGAAACTCGGCGCACAGCCGCGGCGCAACGTTCGAGGTCACCGAAATGCAGCCGACGCCGCCATGCGCGTTGAAGCCGAGTGCTGAGGCATCCTCGCCGGAAAGCTGGATGAAATCCTTGCCGCAGGTCATGCGCTGCTCGGACACGCGCTCGACCTTGCCGGTCGCATCCTTGACGCCGACGATGTTCTTGAAGTCGTGCGCCAGCCGGCCCATCGTTTCCGGCGTCATGTCGATCACCGAGCGAGGCGGGATGTTGTAGATGATGATCGGCAGGCTGGTCGCCCTGGCGACGGCGGCGAAATGCTCGTACAGGCCGCGCTGCGTCGGCTTGTTGTAATAGGGCGTGACGACCAGGGCTGCATCGGCACCGGCCTTTTCGGCATATTGCACCAAACCTACCGCTTCCACGGTGTTATTGGAGCCAGCGCCGGCGACGACAGGCGCCCTGCCCTTGGCCACCTCGATGCAGACCTTGACGACATGGCGGTGCTCGTCATGCGACAGCGTCGGGGATTCGCCGGTGGTGCCTACCGGGACAAGGCCCGTGGTGCCTTCGCCAAGCTGCCATTCGACGAACGCGCGAAAGGCTTTCTCGTCGAAACGCCCGCTCTTTTCGAACGGTGTCACGAGCGCAGTAAGCGAGCCTCTCAGCATGTCGTCCAACTCCTTGGGACTTCTTGGTTCACGCATGTCGTGGTCCCAAAACCGGTATCCACTTTTGGGCGACATGCACTTTGTCGGTTATGCATGTCGCTGCCCCAAAACCGGTATCCACTTTTGGGCGACATGCACGTTGTCGGTTATGCATGTCGCTGCCCCAAAACCGGTATCCACTTTTGGGCGACATGCATCGGTGTTTTGTCGTGCGCGCCTTCTAACCGAAAGCGAAGCGGCGCACCATAGTCTCGACATTGTTGCGCGGCAAGCATTGCCATGGTGCCAGCAAGCGTAATTCCAACGGCCTCGATAACCCTTTGTTTACGAGCCCTTCACGACCTAAGCTTAGGCTTCAAGGCTTCTTCGCCCGCAGGTAAAATGCTGGATTAAGGAAAGACACGAAATCATGCCTCCCAGTCGGCCCCACCTGTTCGCGCTTCTTGGCGCCATCGCCGCGCTGATGCCCGGCGTGGCGATCAGCGGCAGCGTCGATGTGCGGGTCACCTCGGCCATCCCGATGCCTGGTGTACAGGACAAGGCGCAACAGGACCCCTCACCGGCCGTCACGCTCCTGAAAAGCGGACTGGATGCGCTGGCGGCTGGCGATATTCCCGGCGCGCGCGGTGTGCGCGATGCGCTACCCGCACAATCGCTCGACCAGCACATATTGGCCTGGGCGATCGCGCTCTACGGGGGCGACAAGGTTCCGAGCGGCGACATCGCCACGGCCGCGAAGATGCTGCCCAACTGGCCGGGCACCGTTGCATTGCGCAAGAACAGCGAGCGCGCACTCTATCGCGAGAACCCGGCGGCGGATGTCGTCGTCAAGGCATTCGACGGCAGCCAGCCGCAGACAGTCGAAGGCGTGATGGTTCTCGCGCGCGCCTATGTGTCGTCGGGCAACGCCAAGGCGGCGCGATCGGTGCTGTCGCCGTTCTGGCGCACCGCGATCCTGGAAGCCAAGGACGAGACGGCTCTGATCAAGGAGTTCGGCAGCCTTGTTCCCGCCGCCGATCACCGTTTTCGCATGGAGCGCATGTTCTATGCCGACCGGGTGAATTCCGCCTTGCGTGTCGCCGGCCTCGCCGGCGCCCAGCAGCTTGCCGACGCCTGGGCGGCGGCCGACAAGGGCGACAACAATGCTGCCAAACTGTTGAAGACTGTGCCGATGGCGCAACGCTCGGCCGGCTATTTCTTCGCGCAGGCCGAATATCTGCGCAAGCAGAAGGATTTTGCGGGCGCCGCGGCAATCGTCATGAAAGCGCCGGCAGACCGGGAATCCCTGGTCGATCCGGATGCCTGGTGGGTCGAACGCCGGGTGCTGTCGCGCGAACTGGTCGACCAGGGCGACATAAAGACCGCCTACAGAATAGTCGCCACGCATGCCGCCGAAAGCGCGGCCAATGCGGCGGAAGCCGAATTCCATGCCGGCTGGTATGCGCTGCGCGGCCTGAACGATCCCAAGCTCGCGGCGACGCATTTCGCGCGTATCGCCGACCTTGCCCAAGGGCCGATGACCCTGTCGCGCGCCTATTACTGGCTCGGCCGCGCGGCGGAAGTCGGTGGCCCCGGCAATGCTAAGGACTATCTTGGGCGTGCGGCGACCTACGGCACGACGTTTTACGGCCAGCTAGCCGCCGAACGCGTCGGCCGGCAGGCGCTCAACATCGTCTATCCCCAGCCCAGTGCCGCCGACCGGCAGAACTTTGCCGGCCGCGAGGCCGTCTCGGCCATCAAGCGCCTGCAGGAGGCAGGCTACGACCGTTATGCCGAAACGCTCTATCGCGACCTTGCCGGGCAGTTGACCAGCCCGGGTGAACTGGCGCTGCTCGCTGTCCTTGCCGAAAAGCAGGACAACCATTTCATGGCGCTGAAAATCGGCAAGATCGCCGGGGCGCGCGGCATCGATGTCGGCGCGCTGTCGCATCCGCTCGGCGTCATCCCCGATTCGGCCAATATTTCCGGTTCGGGCAAGGCGCTGGCCTATGCGATCGCCCGCCAGGAAAGCGAATTCAATATCGGCGCCGTATCCAGTGCCGGCGCACGCGGACTGCTGCAGCTGATGCCGGGAACCGCCAAGCAATTGGCGAAGAAGGCCGGATTACAGTTTTCGCAGACCAGGCTGACGACCGACGCCGGCTACAATGCAACGCTTGGTTCGGCGTTCCTCGGCGAACAGCTCGATCGCTTCAATGGCTCGTACGTATTGACCTTCGCGGGCTACAATGCCGGCCCGACCCGAGCCAGCCAGTGGGTGGCGAAATACGGTGACCCGCGCGGCAAGGACATCGATGCGGTGGTGGACTGGATCGAGCGGATTCCCTACACGGAAACAAGAAGTTACGTGCAGCGCGTGATGGAGAATTACGAGGTCTACAAAATGCGAATTTCCGGCAAGTACGACATCGTCGGCGATCTCGTGAACGGGCGCAGCTGAGGCTCTTGCCCTCGCCTTGCGAGGAAAAGGAGGAGCCTTTCCCGTTTGACCCTCCGGCGCTCCGTCTGTAGCAGTCGTGGACGATCCTTCGGCTAAGAGCCCGTCCCATGTCGAGCAATCCAGATTTCTCCGACTTCTTCTATACGGCGCCGGATGGGCTGAGACTTCACGCGCGCGTCTATGGCGAAGCGAATTCCGCACATTGGCCGGTCGTCTGTCTGCCTGGCTTGACGCGTAACGCGCGGGACTTTCACGAGCTTGCGCTCCATCTCTCGACGCGATCCGCCCTTGCGCGCAAGGTTGTCGCTTTCGACTACCGCGGACGCGGGCAGTCGGCCTACGATCCCGATGTCAGCCACTATAATGTCGGCATCGAAGCCGGCGACGTCCTTGCCGGGCTGGCGGCGCTCGGCATCGAACAGGCGGCCTTCATCGGCACCTCGCGCGGCGGGCTGATCATCCATGTGCTTGGCGCGATGCAGCCGGCGGCGCTGAAAGCCATCGTGCTCAACGACATCGGGCCAGTGATCGAACCCGCGGGTCTCGCTCACATCCAGTCCTATCTCGAACGCACGCCGAAGCCAAAAACCCTCGCCGAGGCGATGGCTGCCCAGCGCAGCGTTCACGGCCAGGATTTTCCAGCGCTAACCGAGGGCGACTGGGAACGAATGGTGCGCGCGATCTATCGCGAGACGAATCAAGGGCTGCTGCCCGATTTCGATCCGAAGCTTGTCGACACGGTTGCCAATCTCGACCTGTCGCAACCATTGCCGCCTCTCTGGCAGCAGTTCGATGCGTTGGCGGCCATACCACTGCTCGTCCTACGCGGCGCCAATTCTAGGCTATTGTCGCAGGAAACGCTGGAGGAGATGCGAAAGCGTCATCCCGGCACCAGGACAATCACCGTTCCAGATCAGGGCCACGCCCCCTTCCTGGAGACCGGCAATCTGCCCACCGACATCGCGCTCTTTCTAGATCAAGCAGAGGCGCGGAAAAACCCGAGATAAGCCCAAGACCAACCAAGGTCTTGGGCATCCATTACAATATAGGCCAGTCTTCGCCGGCCTACGTGGCTTTTGAGTTTTTCCGAGGCGCCTTCGGCGGCATCTTCTCCGCGCCGGTCTGTTTCCGCTCGGCCTTGCCGAGAGAAGGCGTGGTCACGGGACAGGAAAATACGGAGCCTTCGGAGTCGCTTGCCGGTCGCTCGCAGCGAGGCTTCTCCAGAACAACCACGCAGCCGTCGAGATCGTTGGTGGCCAGATGGGCATAACGCATGGTCATCGACAGCGTCTGATGACCGAGCCACATCTGCACGCGCCTGATGTCGATCCCGCCCTGGACGAGACGCGAAGCGCAGGTGTGGCGCAAGATATGCGGCACGACCTGGTCGTCGGCGCCGAGGCCGACTTCGGCCTTCGCATCGTTCCAGATGGCGCGGAACTGTGCCTGGCTGAGCTTGGTGAACGGGCCCTTGGGCCGGCGGCTCTCGGTGGCTGGCAGCCTGATCACCTCCTTGACCCGCTCGGTCATCGGAATGGTGCGGCTGCGGCCGGACTTGGTGATCCAGAAGGAAACGCGATGCTCCTGGATGTCGTTCCAGATCAACCCGAGCGCTTCGCCGAGACGGCATCCGCTATCGACCAGGAAGACTGAAAGCCGGTAAGCATCTTCGCTGCGGCTCTCGATGGCGGCGAACAACCGTGCCTCTTCGTTCCCTCTCAAGGAAACGAATCCGCCCCGCCCGCTCCTTCTGGCGGCGGAACTCGGGCAAGCTGTGGATATCCCCCATCTTATGAGCCTTGCGCAGCAGTTTGCTGAGGGCAGCCATCTTTCGATTGATGGTTGCGTTGCTGTTGCCGCGCTGGCGCAAGGTGCCGATAAGGTTATCCAGAGTGCTCTGATCAAAGGCACTGAAACGCTCCCCAAGGAGAATCTCATCTATTTCGCTGATGAAAGAGCTGACATTGTATTTATGCCGCCCATCATCCCAGAGTATGTCCCGATATGCTGAAAATAGATCTCTGACTCTATGCGACTTTACTTCTCGTATTTTGTTGTAGCTGTACCTTATTTTTGCAGTCTGAGAAGAAAATATCGCAAAATGATCAGAGGTCCCTCCCTCTTGAATCGCTTCGTTCGTCATTTTTTTACCACACCCCCCAGTGGATAGGTCAGCCCTACCCGCTTGGACGTGCCCTTTCAAGAGCTTTTGTCTGACAAAACGATTTCATCCGCCAGGACGACGGATCCCACAAAACCGTTCCGCAGAACTTTATTCAGCTACCGATTCCCCCTTTTTCCTTCCATCTGCCCAAGCCCAGTCGCGAAACAAAAACAGCCCGGGCGTCGAAGTGCCCGGGCTGGATTTCACCTGTAGAGAACCAGCCCTTAGAACGAGCGCTGGAAGCGGAGGATACCGCCGAAGCCGTCGCTGGCGGGGTGATAGTCGCTGTCGCCCTTGTTGACGTAGTCGACTTCGGCCGTAATTGTGAGGCCGGGGACGATGTCGTAGGCAACGTTAGCCGCCAACGCGAAGGTCTTGCCCTCATCATACGCAAGCTGAGCATTGAACGAGGTCTTCTCGTTGATCTTGTAGGAGCCACCGCCCCACACGGCCCAATTGCCGTCCCACTTCTTGTAGAAGTCATGACCGCCGCTGAAGACATTGTCATCGCCAGTGCCGTAGCCTGCCATCAAGAACAGCGACAGTTCGTTGGTGGCGGTCACGTCCAAGCGGACTTTGCCAGCAACTTCTTCGTAGTTGCTGTCATAGGCGACGCCGGAGATCGCGCCCCAGCCCTGCGTGTACTTCAAGCCGCCGACGACATGCGGAACGTAGCTGTCGATCGTGTCTTCGCCAGAACCCTCTTCGAGCGAGACCACGGCCGAGAAGCCGTTGCCGGCGTCGAAGTAGTACTGGACCACGTTGGTATCGTACGGACCGTCAACAACGATATCGTCGTCGATGACGTTGCCGGCGTAACCGATGAACGTCTGGAACGCCGTTTCATCCTTACCGACGCGCAGGCCACCAAGCTGGATCCAGGCGAAGTTCAGCGAAACGTTGCTGGTTCCGTCCGGCTTGTTGTTGCCGGCCTCCCAACCCGTGCCGCCACCTAAATAGTCGCCGGCGCTGTTGCCAAAGTTGAAGCGGGTTTCGGTGAAGGTCTTCAAGGTGCCGAGTTCGGTCTCCTGGCCGGTCCAGGTCTTCAGCGTGAAGCGAGCCTGCTTATAGTAGCTGTCGTGAAAACCGTCACCCATGTGGTCCGGAACGTTCTGCACACCATTGATGTCACCCACGCCAATGTCATAGCGGAGATAGCCGCCGATGCGCAGGCAGGTTTCGGTGCCGGGGATGTAGAAATAGCCAGCGCCATAGACGTCGCAGATCTTGACGTATTCAGCGGGTTCCGGCTCGGCGACGACGACGGCGTCGGCGGCGCGCGCACCGGAAACTGCGATCAGGGCCGCAGCGGAGCCGAGAAGAAGGCTCTTGATGTTCATTTTCTGACCTCCAGTCAGAATCGAACGAATTGGCGGCTTCTACAGCCCCCACTTAGGCCCCAAGCGATTGGGACCGTTGAATTTTTTTAGAAGTCCGCTGAGTTCTCCGCTGTTGTGCGAACATTCACCAAAGGCGTTGTTGGCGAAAGCGTGCCCGGAGCCGGACTTCACATAGCGCTCGAATGAAGCTGCCTTGGCTTGGTCCGAAAAGGCTACATATGTGACGATCCGCCAGGGCAGGAACTTAGACGTATGGGTGGATTTCCCGGCATTGTGCTCGCCGATCCGGCGCTTCAGGTCGGATGTGATGCCGACATAACGCTCGCTATCCACAGTCTCGCTTTGCAGCAGATATACATACCACACGGTCAGCCCTCCTTCGCCAAGGCAAGAGCATCGTGGGTCGTTGATGAGCGACTGACAACGCTATTTTGCGGGAGTTTTGAAAGGCTTGCCGCCCTCCTTCGCCGAGGCTTCGGAGGGCATCCTGCTTCGTGAGAAGCTCTGAGCTTGTCCTGCGAAGCCCGCAGGGCGAAGCAGGATGGCGGAGAGGATGGGATTCGAACCCACGAGAAGCTTTTGACCTCTACTCCCTTAGCAGGGGAGCGCCTTCGACCACTCGGCCACCTCTCCGTTGAGCCGCTGGATAAAGAAAAGCGGCGGCACAATCAACAAGCCCGCGTCATTAATATGGAAAAATAAGAGCGTAGTGGATCGCGGCTTTGCTCGATGCGGCGGATCTGCGGCAATTCCCTGGCTGGCGACTCGCGACCTCGCCATGATTCCGTCCCCGATCGCCGGATTCGGCTGGAAACAAGCGGTTGCGGCGGCCCCGATGGTTAACGAGAGCTTTCTGAGTGAGGCCAAATCGTGTCATTTGTGCAACAACGCTGGGGGATAGCAGCCGAACTGCCCTTTCGCCGGTACGATCGTTGTTGAACGCCGCTGGCTCATGGGTAATGTCGGTTTCGAGGAAGCGGCGCGGTGCGCATCTTTTTCGGTAGTGGGGATGGGGCAGGGAACGCTGTCCTTCAGCAAAGAATACCCAGACCCGTTTTTTAACTTTTGACTGGAGGTCAGAAAATGAACATCAAGAGCCTTCTTCTCGGCTCCGCTGCGGCCCTGATCGCAGTTTCCGGTGCGCGCGCCGCCGACGCCGTCGTCGTCGCCGAGCCGGAACCCGCTGAATACGTCAAGATCTGCGACGTCTATGGCGCTGGCTATTTCTACATCCCCGGCACCGAAACCTGCCTGCGCATCGGCGGCTATGTCCGCTATGACATCGGCGTGGGCGACCATGGCACCAACGACGGCGTCAACAACGTTCCGGACCACATGGGTGACGGCAATCACGACACCTACTACAAGCAGGCTCGCTTCACGCTGAAGACCTGGACCGGCCAGGAAACCGAACTCGGCACCTTGAAGACCTACACCGAGACCCGCTTCAATTTCGGCAACAACCCCGGCGACTATACCTACAACCCGAGCGGCAACTGGCAGGGTCACAACAAGGGCACCAGCCTCAACTTCGCCTGGATCCAGCTTGGTGGTCTCCGCGTCGGTAAAGACGAATCGGCCTTCGATACGTTCATCGGCTACGCCGGCAACGTCATCCAGGATACGATTGTCCCTTACGGCGGCTTCGACACCAACGTCGTGCAGTACTACTTCGACGCCGGCAACGGCTTCTCGGCCGTGGTCTCGCTCGAAGAAGGTTACGGCGCCTACTCGATCGACAGCTATGTTCCGCATGTCGTCGGTGGTGTGAAGTGGACGCAGGGCTGGGGCGCGATCACCGGCGTCATCGCCTATGACAGCAACTACGAAGAGGTCTCCGGCAAGGTTCGCCTGGACGTCAACGTCACCAACGAACTGTCGCTGTGGGTCATGGGCGGCTATGGGTCGGACGACAACATTGGCGACTCTCCGACGACCGGGTTCGCTGGTGGCCGCGCCATGTACAAGCAGTGGGGCGGCAACTGGGCAGTGTGGGGCGGTGGCACCTACAAGTTCAACGAGAAGACCTCGTTCAACGCCCAGGTTTCGTATGACGACTGGAAGAACCTCGGCATCGCGGCGAACATTGCCTATGACGTCGTTCCTGGCTTCACGGTCACGGCCGAAGTCGACTACCAGAACGTCGGCAGCGACGACCTTGCGAAGGGTTGGTTCGGCGCTGACAAGAAGAGCAACGTCGGCGGTATCCTCCGCTTCCAGCGCTCGTTCTAACAAGTTTCGACTTGTAGAAATAGAAACCCGGCGGGCAACCGCCGGGTTTTTTCATGGGCTGGTCAAAACGCAGCCCGCGCGTAAGCCTGTTCTTTTTTGAAGGTTGCGAGGCCAGATGGACCAACAAAGCCGATAGGCGCTGCTCTGACAGTTCTGTCTGCTCCCGGACCGCGCGTCTAACTCGACCATATGCCTGCGCAAGTTGGGTTGGGCCCAGCGCATGCAGAGCCTGATCCAAGACCAAGCCCCGGCCAGATCGCCGGCCCAGGCATCGATCAGCGGCTGGAGTGTGCAGCCAAAGTTCTTCCAGCGACTGAGGGACGACGTGGGTTGTCGAACCTGCCAACCGCTGAACCTGTTCACCGAACCGCCCTTGTCAAAGAATCGCAGGCAGGGCGTCGCCCTATGGCAGTCAGATGGTCGATCAAGCGGCGCGATTGAGCTTCCTGGACCATGCGGGCGGCAGTCAATTGTTCATCGCGTCTGGCCAGACTACAGCATGTCGCGGCGAACAGGATCCACCGGACCTGATGTAAGCTTCTGATTTTATTCATGTCGTTGTCCCGGAGCCGAGGACACTTCCGGGCGACATGCATTAAGAGCGGTTCGGCGTTTGATAGAATTGCCGACCCGCTCCAACTCTTTGTTTTTAGGCGCTTCCGGACGGAAAACCATTCAGCAATTTTCCTGGGATTGCCAAAAATAAAGCCACTCGGATCCACAAAATCCGGCCTTATCGGCAGCTTCCAGCTCCTGACTTTCAAATGTCCGCCAGATCGCCCAACCCCTCAATCAAGGGCTGAATCTCCGTCTCATAGTTCTTCCAGCGCTTGACCGACGATTTGTAAATCGGTTGACGCACCTGCCAGCGGCTGGGCGTGTTGACCGAACCATCCCTGTCGAAAAAGCGCAGGCAGGCGTCGTCCCAAGGCAGCCCAAGATAGTCTATGAGACGGCGTGACTGTGCTTCCTGATCGTCAACGAGCGTTTCGTACCGATTTTCAAAGATCAAGCCTGGAAAAATCTTGTTCCAATGCTGCATCAGCCGGTCATATTCGCGGTAGTACAGGCCAAGCGTCCTCAGATCGGTGTTGTAGCTGTGCCCCTCCCCGAATCTCAAGACAAAGCAAGAGACGCAATTGTCGATGGCGTCGCGACGGCAATGAATGATCCGCGCATTGGGGAAGAGAAGACCGATCAACCCGATCAGTTCAAAATTGTGTGGCATTTTATCCACGATCCGAGGCGCGTCAGGTGCTCGCTCGCTCAGATAAGCCAGGTGCTCTTGCGCCAATGTTGCCGACAGGTTTTTTGTGATCGACGCGATTGCCTGATTCAAGCTTCCGGCCGACGACTTTCTGAGTCCGATCGCATTCGCGACCCGCCGAAGCTTCATCAGTTCGCCCGCGCCATGAACACTTGGATGACTTGCGCAAATCTGTTCCGTAAGGGTCGTTCCCGAGCGAGGCATGCCGACCACGAACACAGGAACTTCGGAAGGATTGCCAAAGTCGCTCCTGGCAGCCAGCATCTCGGGCGTGAAAGTCTCGATCAGCGCGTCGACCCAGCGACGATATAGGTCGATATTGAAGTTGCGGCCCGAGGCCTGTTTCGACTTCTTGAAATGATCGAACGCCTCCTGATAGCGCTTAAGGTCGTTGAGCACCTTGCCTGCCGCCAGATGGAGCTTCTCCGCGCCATCGGCGTCAAGCTTCGAATTTCCAAGTTCGCCAAGGATGGATTTGAGTTCCTTTGGTTCTTCGGTGAACTTTTGCGTCTGCACAAGGTCGTGGTAAGCCGTCGGCACCGCGATGCGACGTTCGATTGCCTCATGGAGGTAAATGGCGGCTTCATCCATGCGTCCCACACTGGTGAGCGCGCGAGCCAATCCGATCCGCACCTTTGGATGATCCCTGTTGATTTTCAGTGCCTTCTCGTACAACGGCAAGGCCATTTCGGGTTTGTCAAAATCAAGATAAGCATCACCCAATTCGCCAAGTGCCTCGATAAGGTCTGGCTGCAATTCCAAAGCATGCTGTATATGTTTGATTGCTGGCGAATATTCGCTCACCTTCACATAAGCCGAGGCCAGGCCAAGATGGTAAAAAGGGTTGTTAGGCTCCTCGCCGACCGCGCGCGCGAAATATCGTAAGGCCGCCTCATCCTCGTAGCCCAGGCAGATGGTCCCCAGGATATAAAGAGCGAGGGGGTGGTTTGGCGTGCGCGACAGGACTTGAAGGCACAGGTCCTGAGCCTCGTTGAGGCGTTTGGCTTGCTGAAGGGCATATGCCTGTTTCAGCAGCGCCTCGTCGGCCTGCGCACGTGAAAGCGAATTCGCCGTCTGCGGATTGGCTTGTGGCGATCTTGGCTTCGGCGCGGGGCCAGGCTTGACGTGTTTGGACCAGGCGGGCGGGAGACGGTTGTTCATGGAGCCTCGCTATCAAAAAAGAGCGAAGGAATCCAGTGTTGCGGGCGCGGACGTGGCGACCTTGCGCCAACCATCCGGTCACGCTAGCAAGAAGGCTCCTTCCAAGCGAGCCTTCGACATGCCTCTGCGCCCTGCCCTCTCGCCGCTCATCGCCGCACTCCCGTCGACGGTGCCGTTTGTCGGCCCCGAAGCGCAGGAACGTGAGCGCGGGCGCGCTTTCCGTGCCCGCATCGGTGCCAATGAAAGCAGCTTTGGCCCCTCGCCGCGCGTCATCGCCCGCATGGAGAGTGTCGCGCGCGACCAGTGGATGTATTGTGACCCGGACAATTACGATTTGAAAGTCGCGGCGGCCGCTCATCACAATGTGGCGGTCGAGAACGTCGTTGTCGGCGAAGGCATCGACGGCCTGCTCAGCCTGGTGGCGCGCATGTATGTGGCGCCTGGCGATGCCGTGGTCACCTCGCTCGGCGCCTATCCGACCTTCAACTTCCACATTGCCGGTGTCGGTGGCCGGCTGGTGACCGTCCCTTACGAGAACGATCGCGAAAGCCTGGACGGTTTGCTCGCGGCGGTCGTCAGGGAGAAGGCGCCGCTGGTCTATCTGTCCAACCCGGACAATCCGATGGGCAGCTGGTGGGAAGCGGACGAGGTCATTGGCTTCATACATGCCTTGCCGGAAACCACCATGCTGGTGCTCGACGAGGCCTATGGCGAACTGGGACCGGCCTCGGCACTGCCGCCGATCGACATCTCGCGGCCAAACGTCATCCGCATGCGAACCTTTTCGAAGGCCTACGGACTTGCCGGCATACGGTGCGGCTATGCGTTGGCCGAGACGCAAGTGATCAGCGACTTCGAGAAGATCCGCAACCACTACGGCGTCAGCCGCATGGCGCAGATCGCCGGCGTCGAGGCGCTCGCCGATCAGGCCTATCTCGAGACGGTGGTGGCCCGGGTGGCCGCCGGACGGCGGCGCATCGCTGATATTGCCGAACAGAATGGGTTGAAGCCGCTCACCTCGGCGACCAATTTCGTCACCATCGATTGCGGCCATGACGGCGCTTTCGCTCTGAAAGTGCTGCAGGGATTGTTGTCGCGCGACGTCTTCATCCGCAAGCCGATGGCGCCAGGGCTCGACCGCTGCATCCGCGTCAGTGTCGGTCTCGACCACGAACTGGATATCTTCGCCGAGGAATTGCCCGGCGCATTGGCAGCGGTGCGCGGAAACTAGGGCGCTTCACGGCGCTCGGGAGGCATCGCTGCGCCGAGCAGATGCCTGACACGCGTCAGCACATCAGACAACTCCGCGGCTTCCCTGTCATTCAGCCCCGCGGTCAGGCGGGCAAGATCACGATCCGTGGCCGCATGAAGGGCTGCAAGCGCGGCCTGGCCGCGCGCGGTGAGCGATAGGACGCGCGGCCGCAGGGGCGCGGGACCGGTGCACATTTCAGTCAGGCCGGCGGCAGAGAATTTGCGAAGGATTCTCGCGACATAGGCAGGATCCACTTGGAGGTCCCGGGCGACCGCGGAGGCCACCGGTTCGACATCGAGCCGAAGCGCTCGCGCCAGAAAACCTGTCTTGCCGCGGGATTGGTGGCGCTATGGCGAGGGCGGTGGCCGAGTTCGAACAGCACCCGCGCCTCGGTCAGGGTATAGGCGCTGTGCATCTACGTCTCGTCGAGCAACCCGATCAGGCCGGTATAGAACCGGTTGAAGTGGCGGATATCGCGGACCAAGCCATTCCGATCGTACATGCCAGCTGCCTCCCGTTAAATTATCAGGCCACAGAGATGATCGCTATCAAATTGACCTAGTCAACCATTTACTAGATCAAGTCATTCATTTTCCGCAAAGAATCCAGGTTCTCGATTGGATAGACCTCAAGCCAGTTGCCTTCGTTCGGCGCTGCGCCAGACTCTATGCAAGGGAGCGAGCCATGAGTGACCGGAAAAGGGCAGTGCAGGCGCGCGTATATGGGAAGGTCCAAGGCGTCGGCTACAGGATCTGGGCGCGAGGCGAAGCGACAAGGCTCGAGCTGCTGGGCTGGGTACGCAACGAAAGAGACGGCTCGGTTACGGCATGGCTTACCGGCGCCGACGCGGCTGTCGCGGCCATGATCGAACGGCTTCGGCAAGGCCCGCCCGGCGCTGCGGTCTCGCGGATCGATGTTGGAGACCTGGACCACGCCTGGAGATTTCAGGATCATGACGTAGACGGATTTTCTCCGCCCTTGAATTAATTGAACGTTCGTTTTATTATTTGCCGTCAACGAGGCGATGATGGCACGCACCACAGGATCAGACGGCGAGCGAACCGAAGCGGCAGTCCGCGAGGCGGCGGTCAACCTGATTGCGCGCTACGGCTATGAAGCGATGTCGATGCGTCAGTTGGCCGCCGAGGTGGGCGTGCAGGCAGCCGCGCTCTACCGCTATTTCCCGACCAAGGAAGACCTGCTGTTCACGCTGATGCGCGACCACATGCAAGGGCTTCGCGAAGCGTGGGAGCACTCTAGGCCGGCCGGCGCGGATCCGGCTCGGCAGCTTGCCGCCTACGTGCGCAACCACATCGCCTTTCATATCGGGCGCCGCCACGCCACGCATGTGTCGAACATGGAATTGCGCAGCCTGTCGCCCGACAGGCTGACACAGATCCTGCGCATGCGCACGGCCTACGAAAAGGAACT
Organism: Mesorhizobium sp. Cs1321R2N1; assembly: GCF_037179725.1. Lineage (NCBI taxonomy): Bacteria > Pseudomonadati > Pseudomonadota > Alphaproteobacteria > Hyphomicrobiales > Phyllobacteriaceae > Mesorhizobium > Mesorhizobium sp. Cs1321R2N1. Next base: position 42,694 of record NZ_JAPYKP010000037.1, read on the forward strand.
GCGTTCGATCCTGCGCGACGGCGCCGAGGCGGGTATTTTCAGCATCGAGGATACCGGCCTGACGGCCATGGCGCTGATCCAGATGATGACCGGCGTCATCGTCTGGTTCCGGCCGGGCGAGCGATTGTCCATCGCCGAGGTCACGGAGACATACCTTTCGATGACAATGCGCCTGGTCGGCGCGAGGCTGGCTACCGATACTACAGCGTCGCGCGTCCCTTCGGATGCGCAAAGTATGCTGTAGCGCTTTAATTTCGCGCATGATCCTTGCCGAAAGTCGAAGTCGATTTTTGGGGCGGCATGCGGCAGGAGGAACGGCATGTACACGAACACGCTCAGCTTCGGGCATGACGAGGACGTCGAGGCCTTGCGCGACTTGGTCCGGCGCTTCGCGCAGGACAGGATCGCGCCGATCGCCGCCGACATCGACCGGGAGAACGAATTCCCGGCGCATCTGTGGCGAGAACTCGGCGCGCTCGGCCTGCTCGGCATAACCGCCGATCCCGATTTCGGCGGCAGCGGCATGGGCTATCTCGCCCATGTGATCGCGGTCGAGGAAATTTCGCGGGCCTCGGCATCGGTCGGCCTCTCCTATGGCGCCCACTCCAATCTCTGCGTCAACCAGATCAACCGCTGGGCAACGCCGGCACAGAAGGAAAAATACCTCCCGCCGCTGTGTTCAGGCGAGCACGTCGGCGCGCTCGCCATGTCGGAGCCCGGCGCCGGCTCCGACGTGGTGTCGCTCAAATTGCGCGCCGAAAAGCGCAATGACCGCTATGTGCTCAACGGCACCAAGATGTGGATCACCAACGGCCCGGACGCCGAAACGCTGGTTGTCTACGCCAAGACCGACCCGGAAAGGGAATCGCGCGGCATCACCGCCTTCATCGTCGAAAAGGCGATGCCGGGATTTTCGGTGGCGCAGAAACTCGACAAGCTCGGCATGCGGGGATCCAACACCGGCGAACTGGTTTTCTCGGATGTCGAGGTGCCGTTCGACAATGTGCTGCACGAGGAAGGACGCGGCGTCGAGGTGCTGATGTCTGGCCTCGACTATGAACGCACCGTGCTTGCCGGCGGCCCGATCGGCTTGATGGCGGCGTGCCTCGACGTGGCGATCCCCTATGTTCACGAGCGCAAGCAGTTCGGCCAGCCGATTGGGGAATTCCAACTGGTGCAAGGCAAGCTTGCCGACATGTATACGGCGATGAACGCCGCGCGCGCCTACGTCTATGCCGTCGCCGCCGCTTGCGACCGTGGCCAGACCACCCGCAAGGATGCCGCCGGCTGCGTGCTGTTTGCCGCCGAGAGAGCGACGCAGATGGCGCTCGACGCCATCCAACTGCTTGGCGGTAACGGCTATATCAACGACTATCCGACCGGCCGGCTTTTGCGCGACGCCAAGCTGTACGAGATCGGCGCCGGTACCAGCGAAATCCGCCGCTGGCTGATCGGCCGCGAGATCATAGCGGAGGGGGTGTAGCGTGGCTGTCCTCCAGACCCAGATTTCGCCCTCCTCCGAAACCTTCCGCGCCAATGCCGAGCGCATGCGGGCGCTGGTTGCCGACATCGCTGAAAAGGCCGCGGCGGTCGAGCGCGGCGGCTCGGACGAGGCGCG
>NZ_JAPYKP010000038.1:0-43636 GCF_037179725.1 Mesorhizobium sp. Cs1321R2N1
ACAAACTCAAACAGTTCCGCCGCGTCGCAACACGATACGACAAGTTGCTCGCCAACTTCATGGGCTTTGTCAAACTTGCCGCTATCGCTATCTGGCTCAGGTAGTTAAATCGTCACTACGCCCTAGGTCAGAACGGCGAGATGGTGGTGCTAGAGGATGAAGCAGCTAGGACACCTCAACCTTAGGCGGGTGCAGGAAGGCCGTCGGCCTGTTGCGTCATAGGCACCCCGCCTGGGAACAGTGCAGGCTTCATTGTGCGGATATCGTCAATAAATCCATCGTCGAGCAGATCAGACCGTATGAGCTCTCCAGCGTATCGAATGAACGACATTAGCTTGGCGTCAGTTTCGCTAAAGGCGCCTTTGGCGTTGCTGGACAAAACAAGAGCGAATGGCTGCCCTAGATCTAACGAAAGCAGGATCGACGATCTAATCTGCTTGCGCTGTTCCTCGGTGGTGAACGAATAGCCCGCCTTGATCTCGTGGGTATCGCCGATGACGCGCGGTTGTGACGTTGGATTGGCCAAAACCTTTGTAACCTCGTAGCCCTTTTCGAGATAGAATTTCGGATTGTTCTCTCGGAGAGCCATACTGCGCGCCACAGTGTCGTGGTTGGAGTCAAAGTAGCTGAATAGCAGCGGCTCTTTGGCGTCTACGAAAACGCAGAGTTCGAGGTGTGAGCCGGATACCCAGCCCTGAAGCGTCTCCTCGACAAATCGAAGCGTACCTGTCACCAGGGATTTGCGAGTCTCAAATGTATCACGTTTGCTCCGGCGGGCATCTTCGATAATGCCACTGCGATCGGTGGCCAGGCGATGCAATCTGGTCATGGGCAGGAGTTCGGCTTTTACGAAGGTGTCCTCAACCAGCTTCTTAAAGAGGAAGCCTATTCCTCCAAGAACAGTTGTGTTCATTATAGCAGCAACTGTGCTGCCACCGGAAAAACCTTTGTCGACCATTGCCCAGACGAGTGAGGCTTCTAGGCTCATAAACCCCACCGTAGCTAGGCAGAACATGCCGAAAATGATCCAACGCTGCGTGGGATTTAGCATAATATTTTCTCACAGATGGGTGCGCAAAAGCGTCTCAACTTTGCATCTCGAGCTATCAATCCTTACAACACTTTCGTGCCGGCTCGAAATCCAGTCCTCGTACAATTGCAATTGTACACAAAGGTTGTCCCGTATGATTGTTGGATGCCCTTTGATCAACAGGCGCTGTTCCAGAACGTCCTCACTGGCTTGCAGATAAATGATGAGGTCTGGCGCCGGCAATCCGGCTCGCAAACTGTCGGCGAATTTTGCGAGGCGATTGAATTCATCGACATTGAGATAGCCGTTTTGGAGGTGCATCCGACAAAAAACTGCAATGTCCTCGTCGATACTGCGGTCGAATACCACCTTTTTGCGAGAGGCGGTGGCGTCCCACTGTTTCTTACGAGATCCCATCAGTGCCCTTTGCACATCATAGCAATAGCGCTGCGGCTCAGCGGCAAACGCTTCAAATATTTGCGTCGGCGCGGTTTCTCGAATTACCCGATAGCCATGGCGCGAGAGAACACTAGCAACCGACGTTTTACCCGCACCGGTCGGGCCTGACAGCCAAATTATCAAGATCTGCTCTCTCGAATTCCGAGACACGACGTCTCTAGGGAGTTCTGCACGGCAATAGCAAACACCACACCGCTTAGTATCGGCTTAATAGGCTCTACTGCGACGCAAGGCATCGTAGAACGCTAATCACGGTTGGCGTGTAGCGTTCTGAGAGCAGAGAGCCCTTGGCGCGGCAATGACGTGCTCCAGATAGGACTTGAAGCCGGAGTCAAACCAGAGATCGTTGGCCCTTGCCTTCGATCGTTTGCTCCAGCTGCGCGATTTTGCTCTCAATCCAAAACCCCTCTAGGAAACGGCGCGCCCCGATGGACATGAAGCTTTGGCGTCGGCTCATATTTAACGTGCCGAACCGTATGTCCGGGTTGTGCAGTATTACTTACGAATGCCGCACGTTAGGGTATACCCCTAATGCTCAAGATATTATGCGGAGCTCCCGTCTGACATAGCCCCGCCCAGATCGCTTGGTGCGATATCGCCGCGGCTCATTTCAGATGAGGATCATTGCTCCGCAACTCAGAACCATTGCGACCCTGAGAACCTGATCGCCCAACCGCGCCGCGATTAATCACAGCCTCGCCTGCCCCAGGCGAGGCATATCCTTCCTCCGGACCCGATAAGTGTCGGCCACATCCATCTGGGCCTGATGCCAAGCCCCCATAAATGGCGCACATTGAGCAAAATAGGTTAACTGGCGGAGAGAGCGTCGTTGTTTGGACTTACGATTTGCCACGCATTTGGTCGATTTTATCAGCCCACCACTGCATCATCTGAACACGTTCTTCCCAATGATCGCCTCGATGGTAAGCACGCCGAACAGAGTCGGCATCCTTGTGCGCGAGTTGCCGTTCAATTGCGTCAATCGACCATTTGCCGCTTTCATTTAGCAACGTGCTGGCTGTGGCACGGAAGCCATGAGCGGTGGCCTCTGCCTTTGTGAAGCCCATGCGGCGCAAGGCTGCGTTAAGAGCGTTGTCAGACAACGGCTTTTTGCTGGACCGGGTCGAAGGAAATAGAAAAGTTCCCCATCCCGTTATCGATTGTAGGTTCTGGAGAATGTCGATCGCTTGCGTCGGCAGCGGCACTCTGTGCTCACTGCGCATTTTCATTCGACCGGCCGGCACCGTCCACAATCCAACTACTAGATCGAACTCGTTCCATTGCGCCTGCCTTATCTCCCCTGGGCGAGGAAACAGTAGCGCCGATAGTTCAAGAGCAATGCGAACTTCAGGCGTGCCATCGTAGGTGCGAATTGCCCGAAGAAGCCCGCCGAAAGCTTTAGCCTCTAGGAATGCCGCGTGATGCTTCGTCTGTGGGCCGGCAATTGCTCCCTTCAACGCTTGGGTGGGATCCGATACGCAAAGGGCCGACGCGATGCCGTAACGGAACACACTACCGATAACGCCACGCATTCGTCGGGCAGTCTCCAGCCGGCCGCGTTTCTCCACCAGTCGCAAAGCCACGAGTATTTCGGGCGCCGTGATCATATTGATCGGCCGCGAGCCGAAGGTTGGGCGCGCGAGATCGAGAACCCATTCTGTTTTTACGATCGTAGCCGTAGCCCGCCCTTTGCGCTTCTGGAGAGCAACATATTCGTCTGCTACCGCGTCAAACGTGTTCGCGCGCGCCAAAGTGCCTGTAATTTTGTCGAGGCGCTTTTGAGCACTGGGATCAACGCCGTCTCTCAGAAGCCGCTTCGCATCGTCCCTTCGCTTTCGTGCCTCAGCTAACCCGACATCCGGATAAGCGCCGAAGGCAAGTGTTTTCTCTTTATTATCAAATCGGTACTTTAGACGCCAAAGCCGAGCGCCTTTTGACGTCACCAAAAGAAATAAGCCCCCGGCATCGGCAATTTTTCGATCCTTGTCGCCCGGCTTGAGTGCGCGAACGGCAGCATCCGTAAGAGTCATTTGGGGGTATCGTTTCAGTTTGTTAAGCTCGATACCCCCAACGATACCCCTATTTTTGCTGAATGCAACCGGACATTCCTGGACTTCAGCGGCTGACGTTGACGGCTAAGCAACGGATTTCCAAGCAATTTTTGGACGAAGATGGACATCTTTGGATGAAGAACTGGTGCCGCTTAGGTGACTCGAACACCTGACCCCATCATTACGAATGATGTGCTCTACCAACTGAGCTAAAGCGGCCCGGGAGGCCAAGGCCTCCAAGATGGGCTGGGTGATAGACTCAACCGGCCGCGAATTCAAGATGCGACTTGGCAAATCATGCAAGAGGCCCGCCACGATCGAAACCGGGGTTCTGGCGTCCCTGCATGCTGGAATCGCCGGCATATTCCGATTTTGTTTGCCGGAACATCGCGAAGATGGACTTTGAACGGCCCGTCGAGGCAGAATGCGGCTGCCCGCCCGTTGATTGATTGGTCGCCTGCCGCTAACCATCATGAAAGCTTGTGGCAATTTGCAGAGGGACCTCGCTTGGACGCGATCGAAAAAGCGATCCGGAACGCCTTGGAAAAGGGCAACGCCGAGGACCGCGCGTTCCGCGAGAGGGTCTATCGTGCGGCCTTCGCCGCGCTCGACCGTGCGCTCCAGGCCAATCCCGGCGTGACCGTGGAAGTCGCCATCAAGCGCCGCAAGGCTATCCAGGCGAAAATCACCGAAATCGAATCCGAGTATCTGCCGGCGGTGCCAGGCGTTGCCCCGCAGATCGACGCGCCGGCGGGCGAGGCCGAGGGCGGCGCGGCGCCGGCGGTCGAGGCCGGCCCGAAGGCGCCATCGCCCGCCGTCGCCGTCGACGGCACCGTACAGCCCGGATCCGACGCGCCGCGCTCGCGCGTGCTGCCGGTGGTTCCCGACATCATGCCGGACGCCAGTCTTCCCGGCGCGCCAGCCATCGACATGTCGGCTCCCGCCGCGCCGGGAGCAGCGACGGAAGTAGCGCCCGACCGCGATGAGCGGCGCATACGCGGCCGGCGCCTGCCGCTGACCGCCATTTTCTTCACGGTCACGCTGCTCGCGGCGATTGGTATCGGACTGTACTTCGCCATGCAGACCGGTGTGTTCAAGACGGCCGCGCAGCTCAATACCGCGCCGCCGGAAGCGCCACCGACGGTCGAGGACGACGATTTTACCCCGGCCGACGGCGCCAATGCACCGGCAAAGCCCGGTGCCGCGGATCAGTCGCGCGATTGGATCAATGTGTTTTCGCCGACCGACCCGACCCATGTCGCCGCCCCGTCGGACGCCAAGGCCGAGGTGATGAAGGACGACAGCGCGCCGTTCCTGCGCATCCAGTCCGGCGCCTCCGGCTCGGCGATCGCCTTCGACGTCGGGCAGGGCGTGCTGGAAAAGCTCGCCGGCAAGCACGCCGTGTTCGACATCATCGCCCGCGCCGAGGACGGCAAGGACACGCAGATCTCCGTCGACTGCAATTTCGGCGAACTCGGCGACTGCGGCCGCAAGCGCTACGCGGTCGGCCAGCAGAAAAACGAATATCTGTTCGACGTGAAGTTCCCCGACAAGCATCCCGGCTCAGCCGGAACAATCGCCATCAATTCCGATTTCGACAAACAGGGCAAGGCGGTCAACGTCTACGAGATCCGCGTCTCGATCGAACCCTGAACCGTTGCATATCGGCCGCTCCTAGCGGTCGAGCAGCGCCTGCAGGGTTTCTATGCGGTCGGCCTCGTTGGCCGGCTTGTCCCAGCGCAGCCGAGAAATCCTGGGGAAACGCATGGCCACACCCGATTTGTGCCGGGTCGAGCGGTTGAGCCCCTCGAAGGCGACTTCCAGCACCAGGCCATTGTCGCGGTCGGCGCGCACCGAGCGCACCGGCCCAAAGCGCTCGACCGTGTTGTCGCGGACATATTTGTCGATCTGCCTCAGTTCCTCGTCGGTAAAGCCGAAATAGGCCTTGCCGACCGGCACCAGTTCCTCCGCGCCCTCGGCTCCGGACCAGACGCCGAATGTATAGTCGGAATAGAAGCTCGAGCGCTTGCCGTGGCCGCGCTGGGCATACATCAGCACGGCGTCCACCGTGTGCGGATCGCGCTTCCATTTGAACCACGGACCCTTCGGCCGGCCCGCGACATAGGGCGAATCCCAGCGCTTCAGCATCACGCCTTCGATGATCGGATGCGGCGGCGCACGGCGCAGGTCCTCGAGCGCCTGCCAGTCCGTGAACTCGACGAAGGGGGAGAGATCGAAGCGGCTGGGATCGAGCGTCCCGATGAAGGCTTCGAGACGGCCGCGCCGCTCGCGGAAGGACAGTCCGCGCAGATCCTCCGCGCCGATCTGCAGCAGGTCGTAGCAGCGCATGAAGGCCGGATACTGCTGCTGCATCTTCGGCGTCACCGTCTTGCGGTTCAGCCGCTGCTGCAGGTCCGAGAACGTTCCCGTCGCCTCTCGCGGATCGCCGACCAGCAACTCGCCATCGAGCGTCGCGGAAAAATGCATGGCGTCGGCGAGATCTGGAAAGGCGCCCGAGACATCGTCGCCGGTGCGCGAATAGAGCCTGCGGATGCCGCCTTCGGCCACCGCCTGGACGCGGATCCCGTCCCATTTCCACTCGGCCGCATAGTCCGTCGGATTGAGCTTTTCGAGGTCGCCGTCGCCGATCGGATTCGACAGCATGACCGGGCGGAACAGCGCCATCGCCGTGTTGCGCGGTTTTTCGGCCTTGCCTTCCAGCCAGGCGAACAGCGCCGTGTAGGGCGGCGACAGCCCATGCCAGAGCTCCTCGATCTCGGCGACGTCGACCTTGCCGAAATCGGCCAGCGCCTGTTTGGCCAGCCGCGCCGAGACACCGATGCGCAGGCCGCCGGTGACCAGCTTGATGATGGCAAAGCGTGCCGAGATGCCGGCGCTGTCGAGCAGCCCCGTCAGCACCTTCGGTCCGTCGGAGCGGCTTGCCGCCTGCAGCTTGGCCACCACCTCACCAAGCGTCGGCTCGCGATTCGCGATCCTGCCAGGCGTTTGCGGCCAGACCAGCGACACCGTCTCGGCGAGATCGCCGACATAGTCGTAGGAATAGCCGAACAGCACCGGGTCCATGCGTTCGATGACCAGCGTGCGCAGCATGGCCGGCTTGACCGCGGCAATCCTGAGATCGCCGGTGATGGCCGCCAGCGCCAGGCCGCGATCGGGATCCTCGACGTTGCGGAAATAATCGGTCAGCAATGTAAGTTTGCCGTTGCGCGACGGCGTCAGCACCAGGCGGTCGAGAAGTTCGGCGAAGCGGTTCATGGCGATGAGGACCACACGAAGGGAAGAGGTTTGCGCGAGGCGCCCCCCTCTGTCCTGCCGGACATCTCCCCCTCCAGGGGGGAGATCGGATGTCGCGTCTGCTTTCGCCAGCTTTCAACGTTGAAGAAACAGCGACGCCGCCAAAGCTGCCAATCTCCCCACTCGAGGGGGAGATGTCCGGCAGGACAGAGGGGGGCGCCGTAGGGCGCGGCGTCGATGGATGTCATCCTCAATCGCCCTCGTCCTCATAGCCCACCAGATGCAGTGGTCTGGCCGCTATCCCTTCCAACTCGCACCAGCGCACCAGCGCTTCCTCGCGGCCGTGCGTGACCCAGATTTCCTCGGCGCCGGTCTCCTTGATGGTGATGATCAGTTCGTCCCAGTCGGCATGGTCCGAGATGATCAGCGGCAGCTCGACGCCGCCTTGCTTGGCGCGCTGGCGGATGCGCATCCAGCCCGACGCGAAGCACGAGATCGGATCGGGAAAGCGCCGCGCCCAGCGGTCGGCGAAGGCCGATGGCGGGCCGACCACGATGGCGCCGGCGAAATCCTGCTTGGCACCGCTCTCCACCGTCGCCGGCTCGAGTTCGCCGAGATTGATGCCCTGGCTCTGATAGTATTCGCTGAGCCTAGCCAGCGCGCCATGGATGTAGAGCGGCTTGTCGTAACCGGCGTCGCGCAGCAGCCGCATCACCCGCTGCGCCTTGCCCAGTGCGTAGGCCCCGACCAGATGCGAACGCTCCGGGAATTGCGCCGCCGATTTCAAGAGGCGGGCGATCTCTTCCGTGTCGGGCGGATGGCGAAACACCGGCAGGCCAAAGGTCGCCTCGGTTATGAAGACGTCGCAGGCGATCGGCTCGAACGGCGCGCAGGTCGCGTCCTTCTGTCGCTTGTAGTCGCCGGAGGCGACGATGCGCCTGCCCTGGTGCTCGACTGATATCTGCGCCGAGCCCAACACATGGCCAGCTGGATGAAAGCTGACATCGACGCCGTCGATGGCAATCGTCTCGCCGAACGCAGCTGCCTGCGTCGTCCCGGCAAAGTCCTCGCCATAACGCAGCCCCATGATGTCGAGCGTCTGCTGCGTCGCAAGCACCGAGCCGTGGCCGGAACGCGCATGGTCGGAATGGCCGTGCGTGATCAGCGCCCGGTTCACCGGCCGCACCGGGTCGATGAAGAAATCGCCCGGCGGGCAGTAGAGGCCTTCGGGCCGGGGATGAAGCAGGTCGCTGGCGCGCATGGTGCCAAGATAGGATATAATTCCGCGGCGGGAAGCCTGTTGCCCGAGACTGCTGACTCCCGGGCAAGCCTGCTCAATTCGGTTCAGCTTCGGCATGCTTTGCTCTACAGAGATGGCGGGCCGGCTACCCTGCCGGTGGAACCATCGTCATGAAACCGCTTCAGACCTCGTCGGGCGACCCGAACGCCGATCGCCGTGCAGATTATGCCGAAATGCTCTTTGCCTCCGGTGATCACACTGCCGCGGCCGAGTTGCTGCTCGGCGCGCTGGAACTGGCGCCGCAATGGGCAATGGGCTGGTTTCGGCTGGGCGAGATGCAGGAGGCGTCACGCGGGCTCGATCTGGCGGCGCAAGCCTGGACGACGTCGATGAAACTCGATCCGGCCGATCGCCAGGGCGCGGCTCTCAAACTGCAGCTGATCGGCAGGGGGCCGGCCTCGATGGCGCCGCCCAGCGCCTTTGTCGAAACGCTGTTCGACCACTATGCCGAGACATTCGAGGAGATGCTGGTCGGCAAGCTCGACTACCGGCTGCCCGAGGTGCTCGACGCCGCCATCCGCAAGGCGAGGCCGGGCCGCTTCCGCCTGGCGCTCGACCTGGGCTGCGGCACCGGACTGATGGGCGAAAGGCTGAGGCCGATCGTCGACCGGCTGGAGGGCGTCGATATTTCGGCAAGGATGCTGAGGAAGGCGCGGGCAAAAAATATCTATGACGCGCTGACAAAAGCGGATTTGCAGGATTTTTCCTATTCGGGTGGCAAGGCCGATCTGGTGACGTCGGCCGACGTGCTGATTTACATCGGCGGGCTCGAAGGTTTGGTGGCAGCGGTCGCCGGCCTGCTCGCCGAGGGCGGCCTGTTTGCATTTTCCGTCGAGAGCCTGGCGGACGGCGGCGACTTGGCGCTGCAGACGTCGCGGCGCTACGCCCATTCGGAGGGCTATGTCAGACGGACCGTCGAGACCAACGGCCTGTCGATCGTGGCGTTGGAGCCAACAAGCATCCGCCAGGATCGCCGCGAGCCCGTCAAAGGCCTGGCCGTCGTGGCACGGAAAGCTCATGCCATATGAGGGCAGCCCTTGGTACTGCTGCGAAAAAGTCCGATTTGCGTGCGCGATTGATATTTGCGATCTGGTCGCATCAGGGCGGGATATCAGGAGGAGCACTTCGATGCGCTGGAACATGATGATCTTGGCGTCTTGCCTGGCAACCGCCGGCTGCGTCGGCAATTCCGCGTCCGAGCGGCAGGATGCCAACATCGAATCCTCGCTGCAATATGACAGCGTGCCATGCGATCAGTTGCTGGCGCAGCGCAACGGATTGGCGCAGCAATATAATCTCCCGACGACCGCCAAGCCGACCTTCTCCAATCCCGCCATGGGATTCGGCCCGTTCACGCCTGACATGCGCTCCAAGGCCCAGCGCGACAGCGACAAGGCGTCAGGCGAAATCGATGCCATGAACCGGTCCATCGGCCGCCGCGACTGCGGCAAGCCGGACAAGCAGACGAAGTTCGCTCTACCCGGCTGATGACCAATCGTCCATCTTGCTAGGATCCATCCGGTGAACCTCTCGGACCTCGGCGACCGCATCTGTATTTTGGGGCCGTCCAACAGCGGCAAGTCGACGCTTGCCGACGCAATCGCGCGCAAGCGTGGCCTGACGCCTATCCATCTCGATCTGCTCTTTCATCTGCCCAACACGGATTGGGAGCAGCGTCCGAGGGACGAGTTCATTGCCTTGCATGACGCCGCGATCGCCGGTGAGCGGTGGGTGATGGACGGAAACTACTCGGTCTGCATGCCGCAACGCTTCCTGCGCGCGACGGGATTGATCCTGCTGGACATCTCCACCTCGGCAAGTCTGCTGCGTTATTTCAGGCGAACCCTGTTCGAGAGGGAGAGGTGCGGTGGCTTGGAAGGCGGGCGCGACAGCATCAAATGGGACATGATCCACCACATCGCCGTGGCCACGCCGAAAAACCGGCAGAGATACAGGGCGATGTTGGAGCAGATCGACCTGCAGAAGCTGCAGCTGTCTTCGGTTCGGGCGATCAAGAAATGTTTTCAGGACTGGGACTTGGCCAGGTGACGACGATGTCTCGTTAATATCCCGCCTTGCGGTCCACCAGATTGTCGAGCTTCTCACCGCGCTCGAAAGCGTCCATCTGGCGCAGCATGATCGGCGCCAGGTGCACGGGATCTGAGGTCGCGGCGGCATGCGGCGTCACGAACACTTTCGGATGGCGCCACAGCGGACTGGTCTTCGGCAGAGGTTCGACCTCGAACACGTCGAGGCTCGCTTCCTTCAGCGTACCGTCGTCCAATGCCCGCACGATGTCGGCGTCCTTCTGCAGGCGCCCACGCCCGGCGTTGATCAGCACCGAGCCGCCAAGCCCGTTGCGCTTGCGCAACTCCTTCAGCACGCCGTAGTTGATGATGCCTTGCGTATCCGGGGTCAACGGCAGAAGCACCACCAGAATGTCGGTGGCATTGAGGAACGGGATCAGGCCTGCTTCGCCGGAATAGGTGGCCACCCCGTTCATCGGCCGGTCGGTGCGCGACCAGCCATTGACCGCGAAGCCGAGCGACAGAAGTACCGAGGCCGCGGCCCGGCCGAGACTGCCGAGACCCATGATGCCGACGGAAATGTCGCCGGCCGGCCTCTGTTGCGGTTCGTGCCAGATCTTCTTCAGCTGCTGCGACCTGTAGAGCAGGCCCTGCCGATGATGGTCGAGCACCCGCCAGACGACGTACTCGGTCATGTACTGCGTGAGGTTGTCGGCGACGACCTTGACGATCGGCACGTCGGGCAGGCCGGGATCGGCGAAGATATGATCGACGCCGGCGCCGATCGAGAAGATGGCGCGCAGATTGGGCAGCGACGACATCAGGTTGGGCTTGTGCTTCCAGACCACCGCATAGGTGATCGAGGGATCCTTGGCGCCGTCCGGCTCCAGCACCACCTCGCGCTCGGCCGACAACAGGTCGCGCCAGCGCTGCGGATGAAAGCCGGTGACGGCAAGCAGGATGCGGCCTTTTTCCATCGCGGTTCGTTCAGTCCTTCCTTATGCGGATCACTCGCTGACCACGCCTGTCGGCGCCGTCTCGATCTTGAAGGCGGCCGAGATCAGCGCCCGAGTATAGTCGGTTTGCGGATTTCCAAAAATCTGTTCGGAAGGGCCGGCTTCGACGATCTGGCCATTGCGCATGACGATGACGTCATTGGCCAGCGCCCGGATGACCTTGAGGTCATGGCTGATGAAGAGATAGGCGAGGTCGTGCTTGGCCTGCAAATTGCGCAGGAGATCGACGACCTGCGCCTGCACGCTCATGTCGAGCGCCGATGTCGGCTCGTCCAGCATGACGAAGCGCGGGTTGAGCACCATGGCGCGCGCGATGGCGACACGCTGGCGCTGACCACCGGAAAATTCGTGCGGATAGCGGTTTCGGGTCGCCGGGTCGAGGCCGACTTCCTTCAGCACGGCGGCCACCTTGTCATCGCGCTCGTCGGGCGACAGCTTCGGCTCGTGGATCTTCAGGCCTTCCTCGATGATCTCGGCGATCGACATGCGCGGGCTGAGCGAACCGAACGGGTCCTGGAAGACGATCTGCAGTTCGCGCCTGAGCGGCCGCATGGCGTTGAAGGTGAGCTGGTTGATGTCGCGGCCGTTGAACTTGATGGTTCCGGTCGACGAGATCATGCGCGCCAGCGCCAGGCCGAGCGTCGTCTTGCCGGAACCGGATTCTCCGACCACGCCCAGCGTCTGGCCGGCGCGCACCGTGACGTCGATGCCGTCGACCGCCTTCACATGATCGACAGTGCGCCGGAAGAAGCCCTGCTTGATCGGAAACCAGACCTTGATGTCCTTGCCGGTCATGACAGGCTTGGCTTCGGCATTGGCGGCTGGTGGCTTGCCTTTCGGCTCGGCCGCCAGAAGATGACGCGTATAGGGGTGCTGCGGGCTGGCGAAGATGTCCTTGGTCGGTCCGGTCTCGACGATCTTGCCCTTGGTCATCACGCAGACCCGGTCGGCGATCTTGCGTACGATGCCGAGGTCATGAGTGATGAACAGCATCGACATGCCCTTGCGGCTTTTGAGGCCCGCGAGCAGTTCAAGGATCTGTGCCTGCACAGTGACGTCGAGCGCCGTCGTCGGCTCGTCGGCGATCAACAGTTCCGGCTCGTTGGCGAGCGCCATGGCGATCATGACGCGTTGGCGCTGGCCGCCCGAAAGCTGGTGCGGATAGGCATCGAGCCGTTTTTCCGGATCGCGGATGCCGACCTCTTTCAGCAGGGCCAGCGTGCGCGCCTTGGCCGGACGGTCGCTCATGCCTTGATGCAGCTTCAGGATCTCGACGATCTGGTGCTCGATCGTGTGCAACGGATTGAGCGAGGTCATCGGCTCCTGGAAGATCATGGTGATCTTGTTGCCGCGCACCTGCCGCAATTGCTTCTCGCTCATGGCCAGCAGGTCGGCGCCCTGGAACAGGATCTTGCCCGATGGGTGGCTGGCGCTGGGGTAGGGCAGCAGCTTCAGCACCGACAGCGCCGAGACCGATTTGCCGGAGCCGGATTCGCCGACAAGCGCCACCGTCTCGCCCCTGGCGATGTCGAACGAGATATGGTCGACGGCGACAGACTGGCCGCCGTCCTGGCTGAACGCGACGCTGAGGTCCTGGACGCTGAGCAAGGGGGCTTCGCTCATTTGAACGTCTTGCGCGGATCGAAGGCGTCGCGCGTCGCCTCGCCGACAAAGACCAGCAGCGACAGCATCAGCGAGATGACGACGAAGCCGGATATGCCGAGCCAAGGCGCGTTGAGGTTGCGCTGTGCCTGCTTGAGCAGTTCGCCGAGCGAGGCGGAGCCGGGCGGCAGGCCGAAGCCGAGATAGTCGAGCGAGGTCAGCGTCGAGATAGATCCGCTCAGCAAAAAGGGCAGGAAGGTCAATGTCGCCACCATCGCGTTGGGCAGCAGGTGCCGGAACATGATGGTGCGGTTGCGCACGCCGAGCGCGCGCGCCGCGTTGACATATTCGAAGTTGCGGGCGCGCAGGAACTCGGCCCGCACCACGCCTACCAGCGCCACCCAGGAGAACAGCAGCATCAGGCCAAGCAGGATGAAAAAGCCCGGCGGCAGGATGGCGGCGACGATCAGCAGCAGATAAAGCACGGGAATGGCCGACCAGATCTCGATGAAGCGTTGGAACAGCAGATCGGTCCAGCCGCCGAAATAGCCCTGCAACGCACCGGCGCCGACGCCGATCAGCGCCGAGCCCGCGGTCAGGATCAGGCCGAACAGCACCGAAATGCGGAAGCCGTAGATGACGCGCGCCAGCACGTCGCGCGCCTGGTCGTCGGTGCCGAACCAGTTCCAGTTACCGACATTGCAGGCCGGGTCATCGGCTCCTTGTGGATATTGGTTGCAGCGCGTCTTGGCGTCATATTCCCACGACGGCTTGGCGGGTGCCGCTTCGGGAATGGCGTTGTTGACGGTCTGGTAGGAATAGCGGATCGGCGGCCAGATCATCCAGCCATGGGCATTGATCTCGTCCTGGATCACCGGGTCGCGATAGTCAGTGACGGCATAGAAGCCGCCGAATTTTTCCTCGGGGTAAGCGACCATCACCGGGAAAAGGATTTCGCCCTTGTAGGAAGCGATGATCGGCTTGTCGTTGGCGATGAATTCGGCAAACAGCGACAGCACGAACAGAACGAGGAAAATCCACAGCGACCAGTAGCCGCGCCGGTTGGCCTTGAAATTCTGCAGGCGACGCTTGTTGAGCGGCGACAGGAACGGCCGTGGGAGCCGCTCCGGCAAGACACCGGCGGTAACGCTTGCCTCCGACATCAGACGTCTCTCCGCTCGAAATCGATGCGCGGATCGACCCAGGTGTACATCAGGTCGGACAGGAGCCCGACGAACAGGCCAAGCAGCGAGAAGATATAGAGATTGGCGAACACCACGGGATAGTCGCGCTCGACCACCGACCGGAAGCCGAGCAGGCCGAGCCCGTCGAGGGAAAAGATGTTCTCGATCAGCAGCGAGCCGGTGAAGAAGGCCGAGATGAAGGCGCCCGGGAAGCCGGCGATGACGATCAGCATGGCGTTGCGGAAGACGTGCCCGTAAAGCACCTGCCGTTCCGACAGGCCCTTGGCGCGCGCCGTTACCACATACTGCTTGCGGATTTCCTCCAGGAACGAGTTCTTGGTCAAAAGCGTCGTCGTGGCGAAGGCCGACAGCACCAGCGCCGTCAGCGGCAAGGTCATGTGCCAGAAATAATCGGCAATCCTGGCCGGCCAGGACAACTGGTCCCAATTGTCGGAAACGATGCCGCGCAACGGGAACCAGTCCCAGAACGAGCCGCCGGCAAACAGCACCATCAAAAGGATGCCAAACAGGAAGCCCGGAATGGCATAGCCGACAATGACGACGCCGCTGGTCCAGACGTCGAAGGGGCTGCCGTCCTTCACAGCCTTGCGGATGCCGAGCGGGATCGAGATCAGATAGGACAACAACGTGATCCAGAGTCCGATCGAAATCGACACAGGCATCTTCTCAAGGATCAGGTCGAGCACGGAAATATCGCGGAAATAGCTGTTGCCGAAATCGAACCTGGCGTAATTCCACAGCATCATGCCGAAGCGTTCGAGCGGCGGCTTGTCGAAGCCGAACTGCTTCTCCAGCTTCTTGATGAATTCGGGGTCGAGACCCTGGGCGCCGCGATATTTCGAACCGACATCGCCGGCAGCATCGAAATTGGAGCCGCCCGCGTCGCCGCCACCACCGCCGAGGCGGTCGCTGCCGCCCTGGTTGGTCAGCTTGGCGATGACCTGCTCGACCGGGCCGCCGGGCGCGAACTGGATGACGGCGAAGGATATCGCCATGATGCCGAACAGGGTCGGGATCATCAAAAGGATACGGCGCAGTATATAGGCGCCCATCAGGCCTTGCGTCCTGCTCGTGCGAACATCTCAGCCTTTGCCAATTTTTGCCGCCTTGCCCTTATCGAACCACCACAGCGTCTCGACCGGAAAGCCGAAATCGGGCTTTTGCTCGACAAAGTCGAACATGTCCCAATAGGCGACGCGGTGATTCGCCAGGAACCAACTAGGAATCCAATCGCATCGCGCGCGCAAGACCCGGTCGAGCGCACGCATGGCCACGGTCAGGTTTTCACGGTCCTTTGCCGCGCCCACTGCGTTGATCAGCGCGTCGACCGCGGGATCGGAGATGCCCGGCAAGTTACGGGAACCGGAGACGCCGGCGGTGCTCGAATGGAAGAAGACTTCGAGATCATCGCGAGTTGGCGTCGCGCTGAACGAAAAAGCAGCAGACAAGAGGTCGAAGTCGAAACTCGCCTGTCTCGCCTGGTATTGCGCCGAATCGACCAGCCGGATCGTGGCGTCGATGCCGATCGCCTTCATATTGGCGACCCAGGGCGAATAGACCTGAACGAAGGTATCGTCGTCGACCATAAACTCGGCCGAAAGCCTGCCACCCTTGGCATTGACAACGAAGTCACCCGACCGTTTCCAGCGGGCCGCGGACAGAAGCTTTGCCGCCTGGCCAAGCAGCTTGCGGTCACGGCCGGAGCCGTCGGATGCGGGCTGGGTCACTGCCTGCCGAAGACCTCTGCCGGGAGATGGCTTCGCAGCGGCTCCAACAAAGCGAGTTCCTGCGGCGAGGGCAGCCCTTCGGCGCGAAAATCCGATTTCTCGAAGCAGGATTGCGAGCGCTCGTAGGAGCCGTAGAAGAAGTTGCGGCGAGTCCATTCGAAGTCGAAGCACAGCGCAATCGCCTGCCTCACCCTGGGATCGCGAAATTGCTCGCGCCGCTGGTTGACGGCCGTGGCCTGCATGGACGGCCGCTTCTCGGCCGGGAATTCGTGCTTGATCACCTTGCCGGCGGCCAAGGCCGGAAAGTCATAGCCGGTGGCCCAAACGCGTGACACGAATTCCTCGCGATACGTGATCTCACCCTTCTTGAAGGCTTCGAATCCGGCGTTGCGGTTCTGGTAGAACTCGATGCGGATACGGTCGAAATTGTTCTGGCCGCGATTGACCGCAAGGTCGCGGCCCCAATAGTCCGCCACCCGGTCGTATTCGATCCACGCCCCGGCCGAAAGGCGCCCCACCTTATAGGCACCTGAGCCGAGCGGCGCGTTCAATTGCGAGGAATCGAATGGATTTGCCGTGTAGAAGGCTTTGGACAGGATCGGGAATTCCACCACGTTGAGCACGGTGCGGGCGGATTGCTTGCCGGAAAAAGTAAGCCGCAGCGTGCGGTCATCGACGGCAACGGCATCGACCATATGCGTCAGCGACAGCGATAGGTCGGGATGGCCCTTCTCCTTGTAGAGCTTGAAGGTGAAGGCTGCGTCCTGCGCCGTCAGCGGCGTGCCGTCATGGAAACGCACCTCGGGCCGAAGCGAGAAGGTGAAGGCATTGCGGTCGTCGGAGAGCGTCACGCCATCCGCGATCTGGCCATAGACCGCGTCGGGTTCGTCGAGCGCTCGCACCATCAGCGCGTCGAAACACATCTCCATGCGCGGCGGCGCGTCGCCCTTGTTGGCGAAGGAGTTCAGCGTGTTGAAGGTCTGGGTATCCTGATTGTAGCCCCAATTCGGCGGCGAGAAATTGAAGATGCCGCCAACAGGCGCGTCGACATTGACATAGTCGAAATGCGGGAAATCAGGCTTGTATTTGAGATCGCCGAAGGCGGACAGACCGTGCAGCTTGGTGCCGGTCGCAATATTTGCGAAGGCTTTGCCCGGGATCAAGGCGGCGGCAGCGGCGGCGCCGCCCAAAGCCAGGAAATCGCGGCGGGGCAGCACCGCCATCAATTGCCGCCCTTGTATTTGGCCGCCAGCGCTTTTTCCTTGTCGAGATCAACCCACCAGGACTCGATATCGGCGCCCACATAGGCAGGCTGCTTGTCGGGGAACTTGAACTTGTTCCAATAGGCCAGCCAGACCGCGGAACGGTAATATTGCGGCACCACATAGAAGTTCCACAGCAGGACGCGGTCGAGTGCGTGTGTGGCGGCGACGAGATCATCGCGATCGGTGGCGAAGATGATGCGATCGACCAGCGAGTCGACGATTGGATCCTTGATGCCCATCAGGTTGCGCGAACCAGGCGCATCGGCCGCCTTGGAACTCCAGAAATCGCGCTGCTCGTTGCCAGGCGAATCCGACTGGCCGAACAGACCCGTCACGACGTCGAAATCAAAGTTGTTGACGCGGTTGATGTACTGCGTCTGGTCGATGATGCGCAGAGTAGCGTCGACGCCGATCTTGCGCAGGTTGGCTATGTAGGGGCTGGCGATCACCTGGTCCGTGTCATTCCAGCCGAGAATCTCGAACTTGAACGGTGCGCCTGTCTTGGCGTTGACCATCTTGCCGCCCTTGATGACCCATCCGGCCTTGGCGAAGAGATCGACGGCCTGCTTCAGGTACTTTCGCTCCGCTTGCGGAGAGTCGTAGACAGGCAGCTTGAATTCCTGGGTGAAGAGTTCCGGCGGCAGCTTGTCGCGGTATTTTTCCAGGATTTCCAGTTCCTTGCCCTGCGGCAATCCGCTGGATGCTAGTTCGGTACCCTGGAAATAGCTTGATGTTCGGGTATTGAAACCGAAGAACAGCGTACGATTCATGCTTTCGAAATCGAACGGTATGGTCAGTGCTTCGCGGACCAGCCGGTCTTGGAACAGCGGCCGCCTCTGGTTGAGAGCAAAGCCCTGCATCGGCTGTGGCGAGTGGGTCTGGAAATCCTTCTTGATGACGTCGCCGGCCTGGATGGCCGGGAAATTATAGGCCGTCGCCCATTTGCGGGAACTGTATTCACGGTTGATGTCTTCC
Source organism: Mesorhizobium sp. Cs1321R2N1 (assembly GCF_037179725.1). Lineage (NCBI taxonomy): Bacteria > Pseudomonadati > Pseudomonadota > Alphaproteobacteria > Hyphomicrobiales > Phyllobacteriaceae > Mesorhizobium > Mesorhizobium sp. Cs1321R2N1. The sequence continues at coordinate 17,913 of NZ_JAPYKP010000038.1, forward strand.
AGCCCGCCCTTGGTGAAGGCAAGCCAGGCGGCATTGTCGTCGAGGATATAGGTGTATCGGCGCGTGTCGAAATTCTCGCGGCCTACCTTCACCGGCAGCTTGGCCGCCCAATAGTCCGGCACGCGCTGCCAGATGATCTCCGTGCCCGGCTTGAAGCTGGCGATCTTGTAGGCGGCCGAGCCGAGCGGGATTTCCAAGGTCGGCCTGGTGACATCGCGCTTCTTGCCGCTGGCGTCCGTGCCTTCCCACCAGTGTTTCGGCAGCACGGCAAGGTCGCCCATGATCTTGGGCAGTTCGCGGTTGCCCTTCTGGTTGAAATGGAATTCGACCTCGCGGTCGGAGATTGCCACCGCATCGGTGACGTTCTCGAAGTAGCGGCTGTATTGCGGGCTGTTCGCCTTCAGCACCTTGAACGACCAGATCACGTCGTCGACGGTGATCGGCTGGCCGTCATGCCATTTGGCGCGCGGATCGAGCCGGTACGTCGCCGAGGAATAGTCAGCCGGGTATTTGTAGGCGTCGGCGATCAGGGGATGGCTGACGCTGCCCTCATCGGTCGCCTGCTCCATCAGCGTGTCGTAGAGCAGGCCGCCGCCGAATCCGGCGAGACCTGCCGCCGGCGATCCCTGGACGATATAGGGATTGAAGCTGTCATAGGTGCCAAGCAGCACCGAATTCAGCGTGCCGCCCTTCGGCGCGTTCGGATTGACGTAGTCATAGTGTTGGAAATTGTCGCCGTATTTGGATTCGCCGATCAGCGATGAGGTGGTCCGCCACTCATCGGCCCGGGTTGCCTGCAATCCCGCCGCCAGCAAGGCCGCCGCCAACAACGACTTGAGAAGCGTTCGGCCAACCGTCATGCACTATCCTCTTCGTCATGCCTGCGGATCATCCAGACGCAATCTAGATGATTTGGCGCTCGTGAAAACCGCCATGCGCGGCTTTGTCGCCGCACCGGCGCTTTTCCTAACGAAAAAGCCGGGCAGAACCCGGCTTTTTCAAGATGATCACGGCATTTCCGGTTATTTTGCCGGTGCGGCCGGCGCAGGCGCGGCGGGAGCCACGGGTTTCGCCGGTGCGGCGCCGTCAGCCGGTTTCGCCGGAGCGGCTCCATCGGCCGGCTTGGCGGGCGCGGAGGCGTCCGCGGCGGCGCCGGGTGCTGGCAGCGGCTTGGGATTGTCCGACAGCGTGCGCAGATAGGCGATGACGTTGGCGCGGTCTTCTTCCTTCGGCAGGCCGGCAAAGCCCATCGCCGTGCCCTTCACGAATTTCTTCGGCGAAGTGATGAAGTGGTTGATGTTGTCGTAGGTCCACTTCTCGGAGCCGCCCTTGGAGAATTCCTTCATGCCGGCCGAATACGCGAAGCCTTCATGCTCGGCGACCGGGCGGTCGACGAGATCCCAAAGATCGGGGCCGACCTTGTTGGGGCCGCCCTTTTCGCCGGAGTGGCAGGCCTGGCACTTCTTGAAGATGGCAGCACCCTGGTCGACGCTGGCACTGGCTAGGAGGTCGGCGATCGGCGTTTCGGCTGCTGCCGGCGCAGCCGCGCCGCCTTCGGCAGGTTCGGTCGCCTCGATGGCGAAGCCGGGCTTTTCCGGCGCGGGCGAGGCAAACAGCGCGTCCGACACCAGGCCGACCGAGAAAACGACGAAGACAGTTCCGAGCAATCCGGCGAGCAGTTTGTTGACTTCGTTGGAATCCATTCGCCCCTTGCTCCCTTTTCCGGCGGACTGATCCGTCCATTCCGTCCGTCGGTATCGAGACCTGCCCTCCAGAGCCGGTCAAATCGGGCGGAAACTAGGTCTTTTGCTCGGGCGTTGCAACACCTATAAGGGCGCTGCCAGTGAGACCTTTTGCCACTTTTCCCCTTCTCGTTTCGGACGCCTTGCCAGACCGATGTCCACCTTGATCCTGATACCGGCCCGCATGGCCTCGACCCGCCTGCCGGGCAAGCCGCTGGCCGATATATCAGGCGCGCCGATGATCGTGCATGTCGCCCGCCGCGCGGCCGAAGCCGGCCTCGGCCGGGTGGTGGTGGCGACCGACACGCAAAGCGTGGCCGAGGCGGTGCGCGCGCAGGGTTTCGAGGCGGTGATGACGCGCATGGATCATGAGTCCGGCTCGGATCGCATCCACGAGGCGTTGGTTGCTCTTGATCCCCTGGGCAAGGTCGAAACGATCGTCAATGTGCAGGGCGACCTGCCGACCATCGATCCCGCAATCATCGCAGCCTCGCTCAGGCCGTTCGAGGACGCCATGGTCGATATCGCCACGCTCGGCGTCGAGATCGTTCGCGAGGAGGAAAAGACCAACTCCAACGTCGTCAAGATCGTCGGCTCGCCGCTCTCCGGCACGCGGTTGCGGGCGCTCTATTTCACCCGGGCCACGGCACCGTGGGGCGAGGGGCCGCTCTATCACCATATCGGTCTCTACGCCTATCGCCGCGCCGCGCTCGAGCGTTTCGTCGCGTTGAAGCCGTCGCCGCTGGAGCGCCGCGAGCGGCTGGAGCAGCTGCGGGCGCTGGAAGCCGGCATGCGCATCGACGCCGAGATCGTGCAGTCGCTGCCGCTTGGCGTCGACACGCCGCATGACCTGGAACGCGCCAGGGAAATTCTTTCAAACTGAGATATCCGCATGCCTGAAAAGACCAACAGAATATCCTTCCAGGGCGAGCCGGGCGCCAATTCCGACACCGCCTGCCGCAATGTCTATCCCTCGATGGAGCCGTTGCCGTGCCCGACTTTCGAGGACGCGTTCAATGCCGTCGAGACCGGCAAGGCCGATCTCGCCATGATTCCGATCGAGAACACCATCGCCGGACGCGTTGCCGACATCCACCATCTTCTGCCGGAATCGAGGATGCACATTGTCGGCGAATATTTCCTGCCGATCCATTTCCAGCTGATGGTGCTGCCCGGCGTCAGGCGCGACGAGATCAAGACCGTGCACACCCACATCCACGGCCTCGGCCAGTGCCGCAAGTACATCCGCAAGAACGGCTGGAAAGGGGTAGTCGCCGGCGACACGGCGGGCGCCGCCAAGATGGTCTCCGAGGTCAAGGACCGCACCATGGCCGCGCTGGCCCCGGCGCTGGCCGCGACGCTCTACGGGCTCGATATCATCGAGGAGAACGTCGAGGACACCGACAGCAACGTCACCCGCTTCGTGGTCCTGACCAAGAACAAGCAATGGGCCGAGCGCCCGGCAGCCGACGTCAAGATGATGACGACCTTCATCTTCCGCGTCCGCAACGTGCCGGCCGCGCTCTACAAGGCCATGGGCGGCTTCGCCACCAACGGCATCAACATGACCAAGCTGGAGAGCTATCAGCTCGGCGCCTTCACGGCGACGCTGTTCTACGCCGACATCGAGGGCCACCCAGACGATCCGCTGGTCAAGCTGGCGCTGGACGAGCTTCGTTTCTTCTCGCGGGAAGTGCGGATCCTCGGCGTCTATCCGGCCAGCCAGTCGCGCGAGCAGTGGAAGGTGGCGGATTGAGCTACCAGCCCAGCGGCACGTAGTCGATCTCCATGAAGGTCTCGACCTCCGGCACCCAGCGGTCGCGCACGAAGGCGACATGGTCGGGATGGTCGTTGTACCTGGTGTAGGCGGCCTGGTCGGCGAACTCCATCGAGAAGCCGAACCGATAATCGTTCTTGGGGCTGACCTGCCGCAATTGCTCGAAATGCGTGACGCCCCGGATCGCCGAGAGGATTTTCCTGGCGTCGACGAGAAATCGCTTTTCCTCCAGCGAATGCGGCGGGTGCTTCAGCGTGAAGACGACGGTGTGACGGATCATTTGTCTCTCCTGCAATGACTTCGATATTCACAATTCGCTGTCGACCCAGGCACGGATGAGGTGATGCGCGATGGCGCCTTTCGGCGGCGTGACCAGGGCGTGGGGGTGCGCACGGTCCAGCATCAGGCGCACCTCGTCGCGCAAAAACCAGCGGCAGTCCTCCAACTCGTCGAGATCGGCCTGGATGTCGTCGTTGAGCGGCTCGCCGAAGCAGCCGATCATCAGCGAATAGGGAAACGGCCAGGGTTGGCTGGCGTGGTAGACGACGCGGCCGAGCCGTATTCCGGCTTCCTCCAGCGTTTCGCGGCGCACCGCCGCCTCGATCGTCTCGCCCGGCTCGATGAAGCCGGCAAGCGCCGAATACATGCCCGGCCCGAAATGCCGGCCGCGCCCGAGCAGGCATTTCTCCCGCGTCGCCGTCAGCATGATCGCCACCGGGTCGGTGCGCGGAAAATGCTCGGTGCCGCAATTGGGGCAATGGCGTTTGTAGCCACCCGCCCGCATCTGCGATTCGGTGCCGCATTTGCTGCAGAAGCGGTGGCTGGCGTGCCAGGCCAGCAGGGCCGCCCCTTGCGCCATCGCGCCGGCGGCGGCCTCGTCGATCAGTCCTTGCATATAGACCGAGCGGTAATCGATCGCCTTGACGGTTTCAGGCAACTGTTCGGCATCGATGCCGGCCAGGACCGCCAGCACCGGCCCCTGTTCGGAAAACCCGAGCAGGACACTTTGATCGAAGGAAGGGCTGAAGGGCTCGCTCTCGGCGACGCGGTACCAAGGGTCGAAACGGCCATCCGCCAGTTTCAGGTGGAGCCGGCCGCCATTCATCAAAAGCAGCCGTGTCGTCGGATCGGCCAGCGCTTTGTCGACCGAATCGTCTGCGCGGTTCTCGGATTGCCGGTCGATCGTGTTGCCGGCAAAGCCGACGAACTGGCTCGGCTCGCGCAGGGGCGCGTCAAACAGGCGGAAGCTCATAGGGACTCTGGTGCTTTGGGATGGACATGCTTGGGATGGACACGGGGAAGGCTTATAGCGCCGCCCTTATCGTTTCGGCAAACCGGCGCAGGTCGGAAGGCTCATAGGGCTCGCGCAGGCCATGTCCCCACACCGGGCCGGGCCAGCCGGGGTCGCCCTCGGATCGTGCGATGATGTGGACATGCAGTTGGCGCACGATGTTGCCGAGCGCGCCGGTGTTGATCTTGGTGCAGCCGCTCACCTTCTTCAGCGCCTGCGCCACCATGTTGGTCTCGAAGGTCAGCATCGCCTGGTCGAGCGGCGTCATGTCGTGGATTTCCTCCGCGCCCGGGCGCTGCGGCACGAGCAGCAGCCATGGCCAGCGGCGGTCGTTCATCACACGCAATTCGCACAGCCCAAGCCACATCAACTGCTCGCTGTCAGCCTCCAGCCGGGCATCCAGCGTGAATCCGGCCTTCAGGCCCGGCAGCATCGGCGTTTCCCTTGCTTTTCTTGGCTTCCTCAAACCCTGAACGCTAAAGCGGCTGCACCGGGGCTGCAAGCGAATCTCGTGGTTCGCGGTGCCGATTTGCCTGCGCACTTGCATTTTGTCGCGCAATTGCCGATATGGACAGCGGGAGGTTGGTGGTGGACGATCCACTCGCCAACCGGGTCAGGTCCGGAAGGAAGCAGCCCTAACGAGCCCGGAACGGGTCATTGTTCCAGCCTCCCACCTCATCGCCCTCCCCGCGACATTGACGACGCATTGCAGCGCGGGCGAGACTATGCGCAGGAATCGGCGCCTTTGGGCGGCCTTTTGGAGCTTAACGGGCGAATGAGCGAAGCCGGAAATTCGGGGTCCGACAGTCTGGCGACAGGCAAGGCCGCTGCCTATCGCGTGCTGGCGCGCAAATACCGTCCGTCGAATTTCTCCGAGCTCGTGGGCCAGGAGCCGATGGTGCGCACCCTCACCAACGCCTTTGCCACTGGCCGCATTGCCCAGGCCTGGATGCTGACCGGCGTGCGCGGCGTCGGCAAGACCACGACGGCGCGCATACTGGCGCGAGCCCTGAATTATAAAACCGCCACCGTTGACCAGCCCTCGGTCGACCTCGCCGTGCTTGGCGAGCATTGCCAGGCGATCATGGAAGGCCGCCATGTCGACGTCATCGAGATGGACGCCGCCTCGCACACCGGTATCGACGACATCAGGGACATCATCGAGCGCGTGCGCTATGCGCCCGTCTCGGCCCGCTACAAGGTCTACATCATCGATGAAGTGCACATGCTGTCCACGCAGGCCTTCAACGGCCTGCTGAAGACGCTGGAAGAACCGCCGCCGCACGTCAAGTTCATCTTCGCCACCACCGAGATCCGCAAGGTTCCGATCACCGTCCTGTCGCGCTGCCAGCGTTTCGACCTGCGGCGCATCGACGCCGGCGCGCTGGTCGCGCATCTCTCCTCGATCGCCGGCAAGGAAGGCATTTCAGTCGACGATGACGCGCTGGCCATGATCGCGCGCGCTGCGGAAGGTTCCGCCCGCGATTCGCTCTCCATTCTCGACCAGGCGATCGCCCATGGCGCCGGCTCCGTCAGCGCCGAGGCCGTGCGCGCCATGCTGGGGCTCGCCGACCGCGCCCGCATCGTCGATCTGTTCGAATATGTGATGAAGGGCGATGTGGCGGCGGCACTCGGCGAATTCCGCGCGCAATACGACACCGGCGCCGATCCGGCCGCCGTGCTCACCGATCTGGCCGAGTTCAACCACCTCGTCACCCGTTTGCGCTTCGTGCCGACCGCCATGGACGATGCCTCGCTGTCGCAGGACGAGCGTCAGCGCGGCGCCGATTTCGCCAGGGCGCTTTCGGTCCGCGTGCTGTCGCGTACCTGGCAGATGCTGCTCAAGGGCATTCCCGAGGTGCAGTCCTCCAACCGGCCGGTCAGTGCCGCCGAAATGGTTTTGATCCGGCTGGCGCACGCCGCCGACCTGCCGACATTGGACGAGGCGCTGAGATCGCTGGAGAGCGGTGCTTCGACAACTGGCGCCGCGCCGCGCCCGAACGGCGCGCCCGTGAACCCCGGCAATGGCGGTGCAGGCGGCAATGGCGCCAGCGCCGTGGCGCAGGCGCGCATGCCTGGCGGGTCGGGCGGCGCGCAGACCATGCGGCTGGTCGAGGCCACGCCCGCTCCGGCCGCCTTCGTAGCGCCCCCGCAACCTGCGCCGGAGACGCAAGCCGTACCGCTGAAATCGCTGGCCGACATCGTTGCCCTCGCCGACGCGCAGCGCGACATCGCCTTCAAGGTGCTGGTCAAGCGCTGCATCCGTCTGGTGCACATCGAACCCGGCCGCATCGACGTCAGCCTGACCAATGACGCGCCCAAGATGCTGCTCAACGAGCTGACGACGAAACTGCGCGCCTGGACCGGCCGCAGCTGGCTGGTGTCGCTGTCGAAGGAAGAGGGCGGCCAGACGTTGGCCGAAATGGAATCGACGAAGCGTGAAAACGCCTTCCTCGACGCCAGGAACGACCCGACCGTGGCCGCCATCCTGGCCCGCTTTCCCGGCGCCAAGATCATCGATGTGCGCATTCCCGATACGCCGGACGCCGACGCGACCGACGCCGAAATGCCGGTCGAGCCGCCGGCCGATGACGACGAACCCTGATATCCAGCACTAATCCGCAAAGGATCGGACCATGAAAGATCTTCTCGGCCTGATGGGCAAGGCGAAGGAAATGCAGGCCAAGTTCCAGGCCATGCAGGATGAGATCGCCACGGTCGAAGCCGTCGGCCAGGCCGGCGGCGGCCTGGTCAGCATCACGTTGAGCGGAAAGTTCGACATCAAGTCGCTGAAGCTCGACCCCTCTTTGTTTAGGGAAGACGAGGTCGAAATCCTCGAGGATTTGATTCTTGCCGCGCACAATGACGCCAAGGCCAAGGTCGAGCAGATCATGCAGGAAAAGACCAAGGCGTTGACCGCCGGCCTGCCCATCCCGCCGGGAATGAAACTGCCTTTTTAGGCGTTCGGTGCGCCCATGATCGGCGAGCCGTCAGAAAGACTGATCGAGCAGCGTATCCGCAACAGGATCTACGAGATTCTGGAGATCCTCGCCGACTGCGATGCGGGTGTCGATCTCGTCGGCATCAAGGGCTACTTCAATCTCTTCGAGGATTTCGTGCACCGCCCGTCGATCGAGGCCGGCACGTCGGCGCTTTCGAAGGATGAACGCGCCATCGTGCTGGAAATCGCCGAGTTCCTGGAGGCGGCCTCCGAAACAAATCCTGATTTCACCAAGGCCGAGTTCATCGACAGCGACTGGCCGGGCAAGATCGCGCCGACGGCCAGGGAGGCGCGGGCGCTGTTTCTCAGGCGGGGCCTGTTTTCAGACACGATCGAAGAGATCGAACCCGGTTGGCCGGCAGCAATCGGCGCCGGGCGATAGACTGTTCTGGGAAGCCGTGGCGCGCTCTTCCCGGCAAAAAGCGCATGGCGTTTACCCCAGCGGAATTGCGGCAAAACGAAGAAAAGGCGGTCATCGTCCGTGTGAAATGACGGCCCGATCCATCTGGAAAGCCTCGATTTGTGTCAATTAGGCAACAGTCCGCCGTTAATAACGTTTTGGCCATCATTTTGCCCGAAAGTGTCTCATTCTTGCCGCAGCCTGGGGGCGGGCATTGAAGTGAGAGGGTTACCTGTTGATAGCCACGCGATGGAAGACGCCGCTGTTGCTCGGCGTCGTCACGTCTCCCCTTTTCTTGGCCGCTTGCAGCCAGACCACCTCGCACGGCATGTCGGTCGCCAGCCTGACCGACGCCATCACGCCGAGCTTCCTGAGTTCGCGCGCCTACAGTCATACGCCGAAGGACAGGGAATGCCTGGAACGGGCGATGTTCTTCGAATCCAACCGGTCGAGCCGGGACGGCATGATCGCCGTCGGCACGGTGGTGATGAACCGGCTGCGCTCGGGCAATCATGGCAGCACCATCTGCCAGGTGGTGGGTGAGCCCGGGCAGTTCGCGCCGGGCGTCATGACCAGGGCGATGAATTCACGTGCAATGCCCGATGTCGAGGAGGCCGCCGACGCCGTGCTCAAGGGCGAGCGCAAGGCCAAGCTCAAGAACACGATGTATTTCCACACCGCCGGCCTGCGCTTCCCCTACAAGAACATGCACTACACCATGGTTGCCGGCGGCAATGCCTTCTACGAAAAGCGCGGCCGCAACTGGCAGCCGCTGCCGGATGAGCCTATGGTCGCGTCGGCCGAGTCGCCAGCCGCGTTGCCGGGAGTACCCGCGACGCGTGTCGCGTCCGTCGAGATGGTGCGCCCGGCCAAGGCGACCGCCCGCAATGCTCCGGCAGAACAGGTCTACATGACCGCAGCGGCGGAACCGGCGGCCAAGCCGGCGCCCGCCCGCACTGCCCCCGCGCAGCAGACCTATCTGACCGCTTCCGTGGCGCCGTCGGCAAAGTCCGCGCGAGTCCAGGCGAAGCCGATCGAAATTGCGATGCAGGAGCCGATGGAAGAGCCTGATGCCGCCCGTTTTGGCGGAACCTTGAACAGCGGAACCTCGAACAAAAGGGTCATCTCCTCGGTCCAGGACGCTCCGCAGGAAGCATCGATGGGATTCCAGTCGACGCCTGAGAACACCGACGCCATAGGCGCGATGATCGTCAGCCAGGGTCGCCCGCTCGAAACCAACTGATTCTTGCATGGCAGCATGGCGGACCGTGCGTCGACAGGGATGTTTCAAACCGCTCTGAAAAATCCTAGATCAGTGCGATGTCCAAGCGAATCGCAGGTCCCGAGATTGAACGCCTGATCCAGCTTCTGGCCAAGGTGCCGGGGCTTGGCCCCCGTTCGGCCAGGCGCGCGGCGCTGCACCTGATCAAGAAGAAGGAACAATTGCTGTCGCCGCTCGCCGCCGCCATGGGCGAGGCCGCCGACAAGGTGCGCATCTGCTCGACCTGCGGCAATGTCGACACCTCTGACCCCTGCATGATCTGCACGGACACACGCCGCGATGCCGCCACCCTGATCGTCGTCGAGGACGTCTCGGATCTCTGGGCGCTGGAGCGGGCGGCGGCGATGAATGTGCGCTACCATGTGCTCGGCGGCACGCTGTCGCCGCTCGACGGCATCGGCCCCGACCAGCTCAACATCCGCTCACTGATCGACCGCATAGCCGGCGGCGAGGTCAAGGAGGTCATCCTCGCCGTCAACGCGACGGTCGAGGGCCAGACCACCGCGCACTACCTCACCGATCAGCTCTCCGGCTTCGAGGTCAAGATAACGCGTCTGGCGCACGGCGTGCCGGTCGGCGGTGAGCTCGACTATCTCGACGAAGGCACGCTGGCCGCCGCGCTGCGCTCGCGGACGGCGTTTTGACCAGATCGGCGGAGAGGATGCGCACGATGACCGTCACGCATCATTCGAAGCAGGTGGTGCACGCCCCCCTCTGTCCTGCCGGACATCTCCCCCTCAAGTGGGGAGATCGCCAGATTTGGCTGCGGTCGCTGATTTTCAACACTGCAAGATTGGCGGCAAGGTCGAAGCTGCCAATCTCCCCCCTTGAGGGGGAGATGTCCGGCAGGACAGAGGGGGGCGCCACAGAACGCGGCATTCGCAAATGCAGCTTGGTGTTCTTTCTGGCCGCACTCCTCGCCGTCTTCCTCACCATCCCCGCATCCGCCGCCAAGATCGACGACCAGTTCCGCGCCTGGCTCCAATCCGACCTCTGGCCCGACGCCAAGGCGAAAGGTATTTCCAAACGCACGTTCGACGCCGCGTTCACCGGCATCGAGCCCAATCTCGATCTCCCTGACCTTGTCTTGCCAGGCGAGAAGCCGAAGACGCCGCAAAAGCAGCACCAGGCCGAGTTCGGTTCGCCCGGCGCCTATTTTGCCGAGAAGACGGTTCGTGCGGTGACATCGGGTGGACGCACCCGCGAAGCCGCCAATGCCGGCACGCTTGCCGCGATCGAAAAGCGTTACGGCGTGCCGGGTGAAATCCTTCTGGCGATCTGGGGCCGCGAGACCGGATTCGGCGCGGCGAAGATGCCCTACGACGCCTTCGAGGTGCTGGGCACCAAGGCGTTCATGTCGACGAAAAAGGATTTCTTCCGCACCGAGCTGCTGGCGGCGCTGGAAATCGTCGAACGCGGGCTGGCCCCGGTCGGCGCGATGAAATCGTCCTGGGCCGGCGCGCTCGGCCAGCCGCAATTCATGCCGACCTCTTTCCTGAAACATGCTGTGGATTTCGACGGCGACGGCCGCGTCGACATCTGGAATTCGACGCCTGACGTGCTGGCCTCGATCGCCAATTACCTTGTCCATTATGGCTGGCTGAGGGGACGCGGTTGGGGTTTCGAGGTGACCGTGCCTCAGAGCGTCTCCTGTTCGCTGGAAGGCCCGGACCAGGGCAAAAAAATTTCGCAATGGGCCGCCATGGGCATCAAGCGCGTGGGCGGCAAAGCGTTCCCGGCGAGCGAGCTGAAGACGGAAGGTTTCCTGCTGATGCCGGCCGGCCGCAGCGGCCCGGCCTTCATCGCCACCCCCAATTTCTACGTGCTGAAGGAATACAACACCAGCGACCTCTATGCGCTGTTCATCGGTCACGGCGCCGACCGGATTGCCCATGGCGATCAGAATTTTTCCGGTAGCTGGGGTCCGGTGGGCGATCTCCACCGCTCCGATATCGCCGCCTTGCAGCGGACCCTTGAAGTCAAGGGCTATGATGTTGGCAGCGCCGACGGCCTGCCTGGCTTCAAGACCCGCCGCTCGATCGGCAGATGGCAGGAAAAGAATGGTCAGGCGGCCACCTGTTTTCCTGATGCCGGTCTGGTCGCCGCGCTGAAATAGCTTCGAAATTTTAGCAGATTTTTCACGATCCGCGGCGTCATTTGGCCGGCGCATGCGTCGACACGCCGCCGTGCATTCTGCTCCACTGAGGCTGTCTCGCAAATCCTCGTTGCCGGGCCGGGTGTCGCCGGATAAGGTATTGACCAACTGGACAAAAACCACGACGTTGGTGGCTCAGAGGCTCTCGTCGAGCCTTGAAAGAACACCGCAACCCTGAGCCGGGAACTCAGGTCAACAAACAACAAAACAGGGAACAATCACCATGATGATGGAAAAGCTTGCTCTACGATCCCGCACCTTGCTTGCGGGCGCCGCGGTGTCGGCGCTGCTTCTGGCCGGCGCGCCGGCTGGCGCGGTCACGCCCGCCGACACGCTAGTCGAAGGTTTTGCCATCGACGACATCATCTCGATGGATCCGGGCGAGGCGTTCGAGCTGTCGACCGCCGAAGTCACCGGCAACACCTATGACCTTCTTGTCCGCCTCGACCTCAGCGACACCTCCAAGGTCAAGCCCGATCTCGCCGAAAGCTGGACCGTCTCCGACGATGGCCTGACCTATACGTTCAAGCTCAAGCCGGGCCTGAAATTCGCTTCCGGCAACCCGATCACCGCCGCCGACGTCGCCTGGTCTTTCGAGCGTGCCGTCAAGCTGGACAAAAGCCCGGCCTTCATCATCGATCAGTTCGGCATTAGCGGCGACAACGTCACCGAAAAGGCCAAGGCGGTCGACGACACGACCTTCCAGTTCACCGTCGACAAGGCTTACGCGCCAAGTTTCGTCCTGAACTGCCTGTCGGCCACCGTCGCCTCCGTTGTCGACGCCAAGCTGGTCAAGGAACATGTCGCGGCGGTGACGCCGAGCGCCGACTACAAATGGGATAATGACTTCGGCAATGCCTGGCTGAAGACAGGCTATGCCGGCTCGGGCGCCTACAAGCTGCGTGAATGGCGTGCCAACGAGGCGGTCGTCATGGAGCGCAACGACAATTATTACGGCGAAAAGGCCAAGCTCGCCCGCGTCATCTACCGCAACATGAAGGAAAGCTCGGCCCAGCGCCTGGCGCTTGAAGCCGGCGACATCGACGTTGCCCGCAACCTCGAGCCGAACGACCTCGACGCCATCGCCAAGAACGCCGACCTCACCACCACCAGCGCGCCGAAAGGCACCGTCTACTACATCAGCCTCAACCAGAAGAACCCGAACCTCGCCAAACCCGAGGTCCGTCAGGCCTTCAAATACCTTGTCGACTATGATGCCTTGAGCTCGACCATCCTCAAGGGCATCGGCGAAATCCACCAGACCTTCCTGCCCAAGGGCGTGCTCGGCGAACTGGACGAAAACCCGTTCAAGCTCGACGTCGCCAAGGCCAAGGAACTGCTGGCCAAGGCAGGCCTGCCCGACGGCTTCAGCGTCACGATGGATGTACGCACCGGCCAGCCGACCACCGGCATGGCGGAATCGATCCAGCAGACGCTCGGCCAGGCTGGCATCAAGCTGGAGATCATTCCGGGTGACGGCAAGCAGACGCTGACCAAATACCGCGCCCGCAACCACGACATTTATATCGGCAATTGGGGCCAGGACTATTTCGATCCGAACTCCAACGCGCAGACCTTTGCCTCGAACCCGGATAATTCGGATGCAGGCAAGTCCCACACGCTCGCCTGGCGCAATAGCTGGGACATTCCGGATCTGACCAAGGAAACGGAAGCGGCACTCCTGGAGAAGGATTCGGGCAAGCGCGCCGATATGTACAAGGATCTTGAGAAAAAGATTCTCGACACCAGCCCCTTCGTCATCATCCACCAGCAGCTGGAAGTCGCGGGTCTGCGCAAGAACCTCAAGGGCTTCGCGCTCGGTCCGAGCTTCGACACCAACTTCGTCGGGCCGGTTTCCAAGGAATAGTGTTCGCGGACACGCCGCATGAGCGCGATTGAAAAAAAGGGCGGGCGCGGCAGCGCCCGCGCCGTCGCCCTTGCATCATCGCTCGGCCGTTTCCTGGTCATTGCGGTGACCACCTATCTTGGTCTTCTCGCGGTCACCTTCTTCATTGGCCGCGTCATCCCGATCGACCCGGTGCTCGCCGTTCTGGGCGACCGGGCACCCGCCAATGTCGTTGAGCGCACGCGCCGCGAGATGGGCCTCGACCTGCCGTTGATCGAGCAGTTCTATATCTATGTGAAACATGCGCTGAGCGGCGATTTCGGTATCTCGGTGCTGACCACAAACCCTGTCATGACCGACATCCGCCGCGCTCTTCCCGCAACGACGGAACTTGCGACATTGGGGACACTGATCGGCGCGCTGTTCGGTGTGCCGCTCGGGGTGCTGGCCGCGGTCAAACGCGGCAGTCTCATCGATCAGATCGTGCGCATCATCGGCCTGATCGGCTATTCCGTACCCATCTTCTGGCTGGGTCTGCTGGGTTTGGTGCTGTTCTACGCCAAGCTGCAGTGGGTGGCCTTCCCTGCACGGCTCGACATCGTCTACGAATACACTTTCACGCCGATCACCGGTTTCTACCTGCTCGACTCCGCGATGCAGGGACAGTGGGACGTCTTTTACGATGCCTTCCGTCACATCATCCTGCCGGCCTCGCTTCTCGGCTATTTCTCGCTCGCCTATATCAGCCGCATGACGCGCTCGTTCATGCTCAATGAGCTCGCCCAGGAATATGTCGTCGCGGCGCGCGCCAAGGGCCTGTCGGAAACGCGCATCATCTGGGGCCACGCGTTGCGCAATGCCGCCGTGCCGATGGTGACCGTGATCGCGCTGTCCTATGCCGGGCTGCTCGAGGGCTCGGTACTCACCGAGACCGTCTTCTCCTGGCCGGGCATCGGCCTCTACATCACCAACTCGCTGCAGAACGCCGACATGAACGCGGTGCTCGGCGGTACCATCGTCATCGGCTCGGTGTTCATCGGCATCAACCTTCTGTCCGACCTGCTCTACCGTGTGCTCGACCCGAGGACCAAGACAGGATGAGTAGAGGTAGTTCGGGCTTGGCCGCGGCCAGTCACCCTCACTCCGGCCCTTCGGGCCACCTCTCCCCCTGCCCGGGGGAGAGGAAAAGGCGATCGCATGCTTGGCGCCTTTCCTCTCCCCCGTCGAACCGGGGAGAGGTGGTCTGCGAAGCAGACCGGAGTAGGGGTCGACAGCTTCAAGGGGCATCGTCATGACCGTCTCCGACGCCGGCCCCTACTCCCGTCGCGCATGGTTGCTGTCGGAGCGGCCGGCATCGCGCATGCAGGCAAGGCTCGGCCGCGCCTACGTCGCGTGGCGGCGCTTTTCCGCCAATCGTCTGGCCTTTGTCGGTCTGCTGATCATCATCGCCCTGCTGCTCGTCGCCGCCCTTGCCGGTGTGCTGGCGCCGTATTCGCCGACCTTCGGTGACTTGAAGAACGCGCGGCTGCTGGCGCCGAGTGCGCAACACTGGTTCGGCACCGACGACCTCGGCCGCGACATCCTTTCGCGCATTCTCTACGGTTCGCGTTGGACCCTCTATGTGGTCATTCTGGTCGCCATCATCGCGGCTCCCATCGGTCTTCTGGTCGGCACCGTCGCCGGCTATGCCGGCGGCTGGACCGATGCCATCCTGATGCGCATCACCGACATCTTCCTCGCTTTCCCCAAGCTGATCCTGGCGCTGGCCTTTGTCGCCGCCCTCGGTCCCGGCATTGAGAACGCGGTGCTCGCCATCGCCATCACCTCCTGGCCGCCCTATGCCCGAATTGCCCGCGCGGAAACGCTGACCGTGCGCAATTCGGATTACATCAAGGCGGTGCAACTGATGGGCGCCTCGCCCTTCCGCATCGTGCTGCGCCACATCATGCCGCTCTGCATCTCCTCGCTGATCATCCGCGTCACGCTCGATATGGCCGGCATCATCCTGACCGCCGCCGGCCTCGGCTTCCTCGGCCTTGGCGCGCAGCCGCCGCTGCCCGAATGGGGCACCATGATCGCGTCGGGGCGCCGCTTCGTGCTCGACCAATGGTGGGTGGCCGGTGCGCCGGGCTTCGCCATCCTCATCGTCAGCCTCGGCTTCAACCTGCTTGGCGACGGCCTGCGCGACGCACTCGATCCCCGGAGCGGTGACCAATGAGCGGCCAGACGGGGACACTGCTTGAGGTAGATGATCTGCGGGTCACCTTTCCGACCCGTACCGGCATGATCGAGGCGGTGCGCGGCGTCTCCTTTTCGCTCGGCCGCGAACGGCTCGGCATTGTCGGCGAGTCCGGCTCGGGCAAGTCGCAGACGGGCCGCGCCATCATGGGCCTGACACCGCCGCAGGCCCGGATATCAGCCAGCAAATTGACCTTCGACGGCATCGACCTGCTCGGCGTCTCGCCACGCCAACGCCGGGCGCTGCGCGGCAACCGCATCGCCATGATCCTGCAGGATCCGAAATATTCGCTCGACCCGGTGATGAGCATCGGCCGCCAGATCGTCGAGACTTTGCACACCCATGGAAAGGTCGGTAAGGCCGAGGCGCGCGAGCGCGCGCTGGCCATGCTGGAGGCGGTGCAGATCCGCGATCCCAAACGTGTCTTCGACCTGCATCCGCACGAAGTGTCCGGCGGCATGGGTCAGCGCGCCATGATCGCCATGATGCTGATCGCCGGGCCGGAAATGATGATCGCCGACGAGCCGACCTCGGCGCTTGACGTCACGGTGCAGCTCGACGTGCTCGGCATTCTCGACAGGCTGGTCGCAGAGCGCGGCATGGGGCTGATCTTCATCTCGCACGACCTGCGCCTGGTCTCGTCCTTCTGTGACCGCGTCATCGTCATGTATGCCGGCAAGGTGGTCGAGCAGCTCAAGGCTTCGGAACTCAGCCAGGCGCAGCATCCCTACACGCGCGGCCTGCTCAACTGCATGCCCAAGATCGGCGCCGACCGTCACCCGCTGCCGGTGCTCGACCGCAAGCCGGAGTGGGCGGCATGACTTCCGCGATTGCCGTCGACAGGCTGGAGGTGCTCTTCGACCGCTTCCGCGCGTTGAAGGGCGTCAGCCTCGATGTGCAGCCGGGTGAATCCTTCGGCCTGGTCGGTGAATCCGGCTCAGGCAAATCGACACTGCTGCGAGCCATAGCCGGCCTTGCGCCGGTCGCATCGGGCAGCATCACCGTCAACGGCAAGACGCTCGGCACGCGCCGCGACAAGGCTTTTTACCGCGAAGTGCAGATGGTTTTTCAGGATCCGTATGGCTCGCTGCATCCGCGCCAGACCGTCGACCGCCTGCTGCAGGAGCCGCTTGCCATCCACGGCTTTGCCGATGGCGAAAAGCGGATTGAACGCGCACTCGACGAGGTTGGCCTCGGCAACGGTTTTCGCTTCCGCTACGCGCACCAATTATCGGGCGGCCAGCGCCAGCGCGTGGCGATCGCGCGCGCGCTCATCCTCGAGCCCTCGATCCTGCTGCTCGACGAGCCGACCTCGGCGCTCGACGCCTCGGTGCAGGCCGAAGTGCTCAACCTGCTGGAGGAAGTCCGTCGGCGGCGCAAGCTGACCTTCCTGATGGTCAGCCACGACCTCGCCATCATCACCCACATGTGCGAGCGGCTGATGGTGATGCAGGGCGGCGAGGCGGTGGAGAATTTGGTGGCGAACGACCTCGTCGAGCGCCGCGTGACGAAGGATTATACGCGCAACCTGCTCAGGGCGAGCGACGGGTTTGTGAGAACCGCCTCCGAGCAAGTTTGACGATAGTTGTCCGACGCAAAGTGTATTTCCCGCCTCAGGCCGCTCCGCTCTCCGGCAGGACCTCACCCTGCTGCGCTTCGCCTTCCGCCGCGTCTTTCGGCTCCTTGATCCTGAACCACGTCACATAAAGCGCCGGCAGGAACAGCAGCGTGATTGCGGTACCCGCAATGATGCCGCCCATCATCGCGTAGGCCATCGGCCCCCAGAACACTTCGCGGGCGATCGGGATCAGGGCCAGGCTGGCCGCGGCGGCGGTCAGCGCGATCGGCCGCATGCGGTGCTCTGTCGCTTCGATGACGGCGGCCCAGCGATCCCTGCCTTCGGCGACAAGGTCCTCGATCTGCACGATCAGGATGACCGAGTTGCGGATCAGGATGCCGATCAGCGCCAGCACGCCGAGGATGGCGACGAAGCCGAGCGGCGCGCCGCTTGGCACGAGGGCCGCCACAACGCCGATCAGGCCCAGCGGCGCCACCGCCACCACCAAGAACAGGCGCTGGAAACTCTGCAACTGCACCATCAGGATGGTCGCCATGACGAACAGCATCAGCGGCACCACGGCCGCGATTGGTCCCTGGCTCTTGGCGCTTTCCTCGACCGAGCCGGCGGTCTCGACCGAATAGCCAGGCGGCAGCTTGGCGATGAAGGCGTCGACCGACGGCTTCAACTCGCTGACGACGGTCGCCGGCAGCACGTCGCCAACCAAGCCGGCGCGCACCGTGATAGTCGGGATGCGGTCGCGCCGCCAGACGGTGGGTTGCTCCAGATCGTAGCGAAATTTTGCGACCGCGGCGAGGGGGATCGCCTCGCCATTGCCGGTCGGCAGCTGGATGTTCTGCAGCGTCTCGATCGAGCCGCGCTCGGCTTCGCGCGAACGTGCCACGACGTTGATGAGGTATGTCGCGTCACGCACCTGTGTGATCGTCGCGCCGCCCACCGTGCTGTTCAGCGTGCTGGCGATGTCGGACGAGGTGATGCCGAGCTGGCGCGCCTTGTCCTGCAGTACGTCGACCCTCAGCACACGCTGCGGTTCGTTCCAGTCGAAGGTCGGTGCTGCGAGCTTCGGATTGGCTGAGATCACGCCGGCGAATTGCTGCGCCAGTTCTCGAACCGTCTGGATGTCAGGGCCGCCGACGCGGTACTGTACAGGCCGTCCAACCGGTGGTCCGAGCTCAAGCGGCTTGACGAAGGCGTCGGTGCCGACAAACTCCGCGCGCAGCAGCTTCTCCAGCGCCGGCTTCACCCGGTTGCGCGCCTCAATACTCTTGGTGACAATCACCGTCTGGCCGAAATAGGGATTGGCCGGCTGCACGTCATAGGCCAGCACGAAGCGCACCGCGCCCTGACCGATATAGGAGGAAAAATGGTCAATGTCGGGATTGCCGACCAGCGCCCGCTGTTCGAAGCGCTCCATCTGGTCGCGTGTTTCGGCAATCGAGGAATTCTGTGGCAGGTTCCAGTCGACGATCAGCTCCGGCCGGTCGGAAGGCGGGAAGAACTGTTGCTGGACGAACCCGAAGCCGGCGATCGAGGCAGCGAACAGAAGCACGGTCACGATGATCGTCAGCCAATGCCGGCGCACCGAGCCGACAAGCACGCGCCGGAACAGCGACGTGAAGCGGCCCGGCCGGTCGTGATGCTTGGTCTTCATTGTCGCCGGCAGGATGGTGACGCCGAGCAGCGGCGCGAACAGCACCGCCACGATCCATGACACCAGCAGCGATACGGCGATGACGACGAACAGCGTGAAGGTGTATTCGCCGGCAGCACTCGAGTTGAGCCCGATCGGAATGAAGCCTGCGACCGTCACCAGCGTGCCGGTCAGCATCGGGAAGGCGGTCGAGGTGTAGACATAGGTCGCCGCCTTGCGCAGATTGTCACCAACCTCCAGCCGCGCCACCATCATTTCGACCGCGATCATCGCATCGTCGACCAGCAGTCCGAGCGCGATGATCAGCGCACCCAGTGAAATGCGTTGCAGCGATATTCCCAGATACTCCATGACCGTGAAGGTGATGGCCAGCACAAGCGGGATCGACAGCGCCACGACGAAGCCGGCGCGCATGCCGAGGCTGATGAACGACACCGCGAGCACGATGGCCACCGCCTCGAACAGCGCACGCGTGAAACCCGAGACCGCCTCCTCGACGATGACAGGCTGGTCGGCGACCAGATGCACGCCGACGCCGACCGGCAGGTCGGACAGCACCTTGTTCATCTCCTCGTGCAGTGCCTCGCCGAATTTGAGCAGATTGGCATTGGGCTTCATGCCGATGGCAAGCCCGATCGCGTTTTGGCCGTTGAAGCGGAACAAGGCCGTCGGCGGGTCGACGTAACCGCGGGTGATCGTCGCCACGTCGCTCAGCCGGAAGAACCGATCGTTGACGCGCAGATTGATGGCGCGCAGGCTCTCCTCGGAAGTGAATTGGCCGCCGACGCGCACGCTGATGCGCTCCGGCCCGGACTGGATCACGCCGGACGGCGTGATCGCATTCTGCGCCTGCAGGCTGGCGACGATTTGCTGCTGGTTGAGGCCAAGCGCCGCTATCTGGCGCGTCGAGAATTCGAGATAGATGGCCTCGTCCTGCGCGCCGACCAGATCGACCTTGCCGGCATTGGGCACGGTCAGGATTTTTGTCCTGATATCCTCCACATAGTCGCGCAATTGACGTTGTGTCAGCCCGTCTGCGGTGAAGGCATAGATGTTGCCGTAGACATCGCCGAAGCGGTCGTTGAAGAACGGGCCCTGCACGCCTTGCGGAAATTGCGCCTTGATGTCGTTGACCATGTTGCGCACCTGAAGCCAGTTAGGCACGACGTCGCGCGCCTTGGTGGTGTCCTTCAGGTTGACGAAGATGACAGTCTGGCCGGCTGTGGTGACCGATTTGGTATAGTCGAGGCTGTCGAGTTCCTCGAGCTTCTTCTCGATGCGGTCGGTCACCTGCCGCACCGTTTCATTGACCGATGCGCCCGGCCAGTTGGCCTGGATAATCATGGTCTTGATGGTGAAGGCCGGATCTTCCTCGCGGCCGAGATTGAGATAGGAAAACACGCCAGCCACCACGAAGACCAGCATGAAATACCAGACCAGCGAGCGGTGGTTGAGCGCCCAGTCGGAGAGGTTGAAGCCTTTCATGAGGCCCCTCCCTCGGGCACTTTGACCTTCTGGCCCTCGCTCAGGTTGTGGACGCCCGCCGTGACGACGCGCATCCCGGCCTCGAGCCCTCCGGCCACCGTGAAGGTGCCGCCGGCCTTCGACGCGACCTTGATATCGCGCATGCTCACGCTCGAGGTCTGTGGGTCGACGATCCACACTTTTTCGGAACCGTTCTTGTCGAGCAAAGCCGAGATGGGCAGCTCGATCGTTGGTACGACCTTGGTCATGCGGGTCGCCGTTACCGTCGAGCCGAGCCTGAAGGCCTGCGGCGGATCGGTCAGCGTCAGCTTGACGCGGCGCGTTCGGGTCGAGCCCTCGGCCTGGGGCGCGATCTCGCGCAGCTTGGCCTCGGTCTGAATTGTCGGCAGCGACTGCAGGATGACATGGAACGGCGTGCCGGCCGTTAGGTCGCCGGTCAACTGGTCGGGAATGTCGACGACTGCCTCGCGCGGGTCCGAGCGCGCCACGGTGACGACCGTCTGCCCGGGTGAGACCGTCTGGCCGACCTCGGCACCGACGGCGGTGACGACGCCATCGAAATCCGAGAACAGCCTCGCATAGCCGAGTTGCTCCTGGGATTTGGCCAGCGAAGCCTTGGCCCGCTCGACACTGGCTTCCGCGGCTTTGCGTGCCTGCTGCGCGGCATCGAAGACCGATTGCGACGTATTGGCGGACGTGAGCAACTGGCGCTGGCGCTCCTCGCTGGCGGCGGCATTGGCGAATTGCGCCTCGGCATTGGAGAGTTCGGCCTTGGCCGCCTGGACGGCCAACTCCAGCGCGGTTGGGTCGAGTGCCGCGATCGTCGTGCCCTTGCTGACGATGTCGCCGACCTTGACGTCGCGCGAGACGACGCGACCGAGCAGACGGAAGGCAAGATCGGCGCTGACCTGCGGTTCGACCGAGCCGGCGAAACCGAAGGTTTGCGTGGTGCGCGGCTCGACCACCACCGACAGCACCGGCCGGACGATCTCCGGCGGCTTCTCGTCCGATTTCGAACAGGCGGCAAGCGCGGCAAGGCCAAGCAGGATGGGTAGCAGCCGCTTCATTGCGCCGCCCCCGATATCTCGACCGTCTGGCCGGGGCTGAGCAATTGCCCGCCTGATGTAACGACGCTCTGGCCTTCGTTCAGTCCCTTGGCGATGACGACGGTACCCGAATCGAACGCCAGCACCTCCACCGGCGTCGTCGCGACTGCCTTGGACGCGGGATCGACGATCCAGACCGCCGGCTTGCCGGCGCTGGATGTCAGGGCCTGCCAAGGCAACAGGATCGCCTTCGCCGGCTTGGCGCCGACCGAGCCGATCACGGCTGCCCCGAGCGGCATGCCGGCGGGCGTGTCGGGAATGGCGACCTTGACCCTTATCGAGCCTGAAGCCGGGTCGACCGCCGGCGAGATTTCGCGCACCTTGCCTGTTGCCCTGACCTGCGGGTCGGACAACAGCGTGATCGTCACCGCCGGAGAGGCCGGCGTCCTGGCGACCAGCGTCTCCTGCACATTGAACACCGCGTCGCGGTCGCCATCCTCGGCGACGGTGAAGACGGTCTGCGCCGCCTGCACCACCTGGCCGGTTTCGACCTGCCGGGCGGTGATCACGCCGGCCGCACCGGCCTTGAGTTCGGTGAAGGACAGGTTCTGCTGGGCATTGGTGAGCGCGCTCCGCGCGGCATCGACGCTGCCTTGCGCCACCTTCAGCGTCTGGTCGGCCACGTCATAGTCGCGCCTGGTGGTGAAGCCCTGGGCAAGCAGCGTCTTTTGCCGCTCGAAAGTGGCCGCGGCCTGTGTCAATTGCGCCTGCGCGGCATCGAGATCGGCCTGCGCCGAACGCAGATCGGATTCCTGCTCCTGCGGATCGATGCGGGCAAGCACTGTCCCCTGATCGACATGCTGGCCGACATCGACAAGCCGCTCCGCGACGCGTCCGCCAACCCGGAACGAAAGATTGTTCAACGTACGCGCCGCGATCACCCCGGTCAGCGAGGTTCTCGGCGCATAATCGGCCATCGCCACCGTCTCGGTGCGCACCATGACCGGCAGCTTTTTTTCCGCCGCCTCCTCTTTCTGGCAACCGGCGAGCAGCACCAGGGCCGTGCAGGCGAGAATCGAAGCGGCTGGACAAGACAAAGGGCTGGGAGTTTTGGCGGATCGCGGCGAGATGGACGATGTCGCGTTCCTGCTCATGGCTCCCTCGGTAGTGCGCCGGTGATCGCGATCCCCTCCCGGATATCAGGAGGATAATCGATCCCGAAGAAAAGGAAACCGGTGTATCGCCGGACTGGTTAAGTCAGGCCCAATCGACCCGGTGACGGTGCCGACTTGAGGAAAATCTGAAATAAGGCCAGAAGGGGAATTCAACGACATCAAACAGAACGGGCGCCGGCCCGGTGAGGGATATCATGAAGAATTCCGCCATTTCCGAACGCAAGAACCAGTCGATCTCGCGCGGCGTCGGCATGACCACGCAGATCTACGCCGATCGGGCTGAAAATTCGGAAATCTGGGATGTCGAGGGCCGCCGCTATATCGACTTCTCCTCGGGCATCGCCGTCGTCAATACCGGCCACCGCCATCCCAGGGTGATCGAGGCGGTCAAGGCGCAACTCGACCGCTTCACCCACACCTGCCACCAGGTCGTGCCTTATGAAAGCTATGTGCGGCTGGCCGAACGGCTGAACGCCATGCTGCCCGGCAAGTTCGAGAAGAAGACCATCTTCGTCACCACCGGCGCCGAGGCGGTGGAGAATGCCATCAAGATCGCTCGCAATGCCACCGGCCGCCAGGCCGTCATCGCCTTCGGCGGCGGCTTTCACGGCCGCACCTTCATGGGCATGGCGCTGACCGGCAAGGTCGTGCCCTACAAGGTCGGCTTCGGAGCCATGCCGGGAGACGTCTACCACGTGCCGTTCCCAGTGCAACTGCATGGTGTCTCGGTCGCCGATTCGCTGGCCGCGCTCGACAAGCTGTTCAAGGCGGATGTCGATCCGGCCCGCGTCGCCGCGATCATCATCGAGCCGGTTCAGGGCGAGGGCGGCTTCTACGACGCGCCGCGTGAACTCCTGACGGCGCTGCGCAAGCTCTGCGACCAGCACGGCATGCTGCTCATCGCCGACGAGGTTCAGACGGGCTTTGCCCGCACCGGCAAGATGTTCGCCATGGACCACCACGAGGTGGCGGCCGACATCACCACCATGGCCAAGAGCCTCGCCGGTGGCTTCCCGCTGTCCGCGGTAACCGGCCGCGCCGAGATCATGGATGCGCCCAGCCCCGGCGGCCTCGGCGGCACCTATGGCGGCAGCCCGATCGGCGTCGCCGCGGCACATGCCGTGCTTGACGTCATCGAGGACGAAAAGCTCTGCGATCGCGCCAACACGCTGGGTGCGAGGCTGAAGCAGCGTCTGCAGTCGATCCGTGACGAGGTGCCCGAGATTGTCGACATCAGGGGTTTGGGCTTCATGAACGCGGTGGAGTTCAACGACGTCAAGAAAGGCCTGCCGTCGGCCGAGATCGCCAACGCGATCCGCCTGAAGGCGCTCGACAAGGGCCTGATCCTCTTGACCTGCGGCGTCTACGGCAACGTCATCCGCTTCCTGGCGCCGATCACCGTCCAGGACGAGGTCATGAACGAAGCGCTCGACATTCTGGAAAGCTCGATCCGCGAAGTCTGCGCCGCCTGAAAAGGCGGCGCCTCATTTCTCCTGACGGTCTGCGTCGAAAAGCTGGTGAACGCGCCGTCAGGAGCTCGGATTCTGCAACCAGGCTGGAATGTCTATTTTGGCGTGTAGCACTCGCCACACATCGATATGGTCGGCCTGCTCAAGATAGAAGATCAGATATGGGTAGCGCTTGAGTTGCACACTACGGAGACTAGGCAATCCGATTTCGTAGCCATATCTCAAGGAGCCCGATGCCGGATGGTCGGCGATCAGTTTGTAGGCGTTTTGAAGATCGTCGACATAGCCCAACGCTGCATGAGAACCAACTTCGCGCGCATAATAATCAACAGCGTTCTCGATATCTCGCAGAGCAAGGGTTCGAGGAACAATCGCCTTTGCGGCCACCTAATTTATTGGCCTTGGGCTCGTTTTCGCAGCAAGGCGAAATAGTCATCGTCAATAGGAGCGCCTGGTGCGGATGACGCGCCTTCGAGGAGCAAACCGCGCAGAAGCTGACGATCCTGATCGTGGCGGATCAATTCACGCACATACTCGCTGCTTGTGCCATAGCCGCGGTCCGTCACTTGCTGATCGACAAAATGCTTCAAGCTGTCCGGCAGCGAGATATTCATGGTGCTCATTCCGGCATTTTATTGTCTATGACAAAATTTGGCAATCCTACGCACGGGCCTTGGCTGGTTCCATGTTCTGGAATGCGGCCAACGCCGCCTTCAGCCCGTCCGGGCCTGTGGCCGCCATTTGCGGTGTCGGCGAAAAACCGACGCCGAGCATCTTGCGGCCAAGCATGTGGTCGCCGGGGCGGTTGACGGATTCGATGCCGAGCAGCCGGTCGCCGGCATAGTGGTAGATCGAGAATTTGTTGTCGGGCAGGTCGCCCAGCACGACATGGCTGTCTCCGCCGGCGGTCAGGCCGACCATCTGCAATTTCATGTCGCCAATGTCGGACCAGAACCATGGCACCGCCGAGTAGGCGTCGGTGTGACCGGTAATTGTCCGGGCGGCAAGCCGCGCCTGGTCGGTGGCGTTCTGCACCGATTCCAGCCGCACGTCGCCGCCGGTGAACCAGTGCCGGTAGGAGGCGGCGTCGCCGATGGCCAGAATCTCCGGCGCCGAGCTGCGCATCTGGTGATCGACGCGAATGCCGTTGGCGACAGCAAGGCCCGCGGCTTGCGCCAGTTCGACATTCGGCACAGCGCCGATGCCGACCACGACCATGCGCGCCGGCAGCCTTTCGCCTGACGAGGTGATCGCGGCCGTGACATGGCCGTTTTCACCTTCGAGCCTTGAAATCGAGGTTCCAGTGAGGATGCGCACGCCTGTCGCTTCCAGCCTTTGCCGGACGTGGCTCGCCACCACCGGCGCCACGGCGCGGCCGAGCAGCCGGTCGACAGCTTCGACGACCGTCACGGTGCGGCCGGCCGCCCGCAGCGTCGCGGCGATCTCCAGCCCGATGAAGCCGCCGCCGAGGATAACGACGTCTTCGCTCCGCGCGCTCAACTCCCGGATCAGCCGCGCATCGGCCAGCGAGCGCAGCGACACCACGCCGGATAGATCCGCGCCGGGCAGCGGCAGGGCGCGCGGGC
>NZ_JAPYKP010000039.1:0-43195 GCF_037179725.1 Mesorhizobium sp. Cs1321R2N1
CCGCGCGCCGCATTGCCATGACCTCGATGCCGCAGCTGGTCGCCGCTTTCCACAGCCTCGTCGGTCTCGCCGCCGTCATGGTCGCGGCCGCGGCCATCTACGCGCCCGAAAGCTTCGGCATCGGCACTATGGGCGACATCCATGCCCAGGCCCTGATCGAGATGAGCCTGGGCGTCGCCATCGGCGCCGTCACCTTCACCGGCTCGGTCATCGCCTTCCTGAAGCTCGACGGCCGCATGTCGGGCAAGCCGATCATGATCGGCGGCCGTCATTTCATCAATGCCGCGCTTGGCATCGCCCTGATCGTGCTGATCGTGCTCCTGGTCGCCACCGAATCGAAGCTCGTCTTCTGGCTGATCGTCGCCGCATCGCTGGTGCTCGGCGTGCTCCTGATCATTCCGATCGGCGGCGCCGACATGCCGGTCGTCGTGTCGATGCTGAATTCCTACTCGGGCTGGGCGGCAGCCGCGCTTGGCTTCACGCTCGGCAATCTGGCGCTCATCATCACCGGCGCGCTGGTCGGCTCGTCGGGCGCGATCCTGTCCTACATCATGTGCAAGGGCATGAACCGAAGCTTCATTTCGGTCATCCTCGGTGGCTTCGGCGGCGAAACGGCGGCTGCCGCCGATGACGGCATCGAGCGCACCGTCAAGCAGGGTTCGGCCGACGACGCCGCCTATCTGATGATGAACGCGCAGAAGGTCATCATCGTGCCGGGTTACGGCATGGCGGTCGCCCAGGCGCAGCACGCGCTGCGCGAAATGGCCGACAAGCTCAAGGCCAATGGCGTCGACGTCAAATACGCCATTCATCCCGTGGCAGGTCGCATGCCCGGGCACATGAACGTGCTCCTCGCCGAAGCCAACGTGCCTTACGACGAAGTGTTCGAGCTCGAGGACATCAACTCGGAGTTTGCCCAGGCCGACGTCGCCTATGTCATCGGCGCCAACGACGTCACCAACCCGTCCGCGCGTGATGACAAGAGCAGTCCGATCTACGGCATGCCGATCCTCGACGTCGACAAGGCGCGCACCTGCCTGTTCGTCAAGCGCTCGCTCGGTTCCGGCTATGCCGGCATCGACAACACGCTGTTCTACAAGGACGGCACCATGATGCTACTCGGCGACGCCAAGAAGATGACTGAGGAAATCGTCAAGGCCATGGATCACTGACCGGGCGGCCTTGACCGTCGAATAGAAAGAGCCCGGTCGATGCCGGGCTCTGTGATTCTGGCGTGATGCTGCCTTCAACCGTTGGTCAGGAAGACCGCTTCCTCTTCATCGCGCTGCCGGCCGCCGAGCGCGGCGGCCGCACTGGCGATGAAGGCGCCGATGACCAGCGACAAGGCGCCGAGGAGCGCAAAGGTGGCGCTTGCCTTCCTTGCCGTGTCGGCCGCCTGTTTTGCCTTGACCTTCGCGTCCTGCGCCTTCGCCAGCACCGTGTCGACACGCGTCTTGGCGTCTGCCTCGGAAAGACCGGTTCGCGCGGCGACCAAATGGGCAAGATAGGTCTTGTCTTCCGCGGGGACCTCGCCGGCGACAGCACCGGCGATCAGGATGCGCGAGGCCTGCCCGGCCGCGGCCGCTTCGTCGCCTGGATTGGCGGTCGCGAGCTTGGCCGGATCGGCCGGGCGGAACAGCGAATCCACCAGATAGGATGTCGCATTATCGGCCGAGGTGGCGCTGGCATTGGCGGAGGCACCGGCCGACGCACCCATGGCGGCTCCCGAGGCCACGGTGGACACGGCCTGGACGCCTGAACCAATCGCGGCGGAAAGCGCCGAGCCGAGCACGCCGACGACCAGCAAGGTGGCCAATGCCCAGGCGAGGAAGCCGTGCGCGGTGTCGCGGAAATAGACCTCGTCGGTGTGGATGCCGACCCATTTGGTGCGCAACCGGCCCGCGAGGTAGCCGCCGACGCCGGACGACAGCCATTGCACGATGATAAGCCAGATGGCGGTCGATACCGCGAAAGTGGTGGCCGATGCACCGGAACCCGACCATGGCGAGACCATGCTCAATCCAAGGCCCGAGCCGAGCAGCATGAGGATGAACGTCAGCGTCGAGGCCGCGAAGGCGCCGGCAATGATCGGTCCCCAGCTGACGGCGGTGGAGGACGATTCCGTTGAAGCTGATACGTCTACAGCCGATAGGGTGGCGGACTGCATAGCGGCCCCCTATCGCATGAAAAGCATGAGAAGAATGATGATCGGAATCGGAACTCCGAGCAACCAGAGTAGAATGCCGCGTCCCATGAAAGCCTCCTGCAAGAAATTGTGATCGACACTGTCACAATGTCTCTGAAGGCCTTCTGTTCCGGCAGGTCCTCATTATTGGCGCGCGCCCGAGCTACGCCAATGTACCGAAAAGGCTGGGCGAAACCTCAAATGTCCAGATTGGCGACCGACAGTGCGTTGTCCTGGATGAATTCGCGTCGTGGCTCCACCTCGTCGCCCATCAGCCGCGAGAACAGGCTGTCGGCATCGGTCGCGTCGTTGACCTTGACCTGCAGCAGCGAGCGCACATTCGGGTCGAGCGTGGTCTCCCAGAGCTGCTCGGCATTCATCTCGCCGAGACCCTTGTAGCGCTGCATGGTCAGTCCCTTGCGGCCGGTCGCGAAGACCGCGTTGAGCAGCGCCAGCGGTCCCGACACGGTTTCGGACACCTCCTTGCGGCGCAGCACCGGCGGCGCCCCGTAGACCTCGCTGAGGCGCTGCGCGTAGCGGTCGAGCTGGCGTGCGTCGGCGGAATTGATCAGTGCCATGTCGAGATGGGCATATTCCTTGACGCTGCGCACGGTTCGTTCGAAGACATAGCCGCCGATGCCCTCGTTCGAGGTCGACATGCGGCCGGTCCAGCCGCGCTCGGTGTCTTCGGCAATGATGTCGAGGCGTTGCGCGATCCGCTCCGCCATCGCGTTGGCGCGACCGAGATCGGCGAAGACATCGGGATTGAGCCCGCCGGCGATCGCCGCCTGCTCGACGACATTGCGGTTGTAGCGGGTGTGCAAGCCGTTGATGAGCTGGCGCACAGCCAGCGCATCGGCAACGGCGCCGTGCAGATCCTGTCCGGTCCGCACTTCCCCTGAGCCAAGCGTAAGGGAAGCCTCCTCCAACCCTGAAACGATCAGGAATTCTTCGAAGGCGCTCTCATTCTTGATGTATTGCGAGCTCTTGCCGCGGGTCACCTTATAGAGCGGCGGCTGGGCGATGTAGAGATGGCCACGCTCGATCAGCTCCGGCATCTGCCGGAAGAAGAAGGTGAGCAGCAGGGTCCTGATATGGGCGCCGTCGACGTCAGCGTCGGTCATCAGGATGATCTTGTGATAACGCAGCTTGTCGGCGTTGAATTCGTCCTTGCCGATCGAGGTGCCGAGCGCGGTGATCAGTGTGCCGATCATGTCGGACGAGAGCATTCGGTCGAAGCGGGCCCGCTCGACATTGAGGATCTTGCCGCGCAGGGGAAGGATCGCCTGGTTCTGGCGCGAGCGGCCGCCCTTGGCGGAGCCGCCGGCCGAGTCGCCCTCGACGATGAAGATTTCGGACTTCGCCGGGTCGCGTTCCTGGCAGTCGGCCAGCTTGCCCGGCAGCGAGGTGACGCCGAGCGAGGTCTTGCGGGTGATGTCGCGCGCCTTGCGTGCGGCTTCGCGCGCCGCCGCGGCCTGGATCACCTTGTCGACGACAACCTTGCCCTCGCTCGGATGCTCCTCGAGCCACGTGCCGAGCGCTTCGTTGACCAGCCCCTCGACCACGGGACGGACTTCCGACGAGACCAGCTTGTCCTTGGTCTGCGACGAGAATTTCGGATCGGGAACCTTGACCGACAGCACCGCCGTCAGGCCTTCGCGGCAATCGTCGCCGATCAGCGAGACCTTTTCCTTCTTGGTGAGGCCCGAGGATTCGCCATAACCGGTGATCTGGCGGGTCAGCGCGCCGCGAAAACCGGCCAGATGTGTGCCGCCATCGCGCTGCGGGATGTTGTTGGTGAAGGCCAGCACATTCTCGTGGTAGCTGTCGTTCCACCACATCGCCACTTCGACGGTGATGCCGTCACGCTCGGCCCTGATGGAAATCGGCTTCTCGATCAGCGGTTTCTTGACCCGGTCGAGATATTTGACGAACTCTTCGAGGCCCCCGTCATAGTGCAGTTCATGCCTCACGACGTCGGCATGACGGGCGTCTGTCAGCACGATGCGCACGCCGGAGTTCAGGAAGGCGAGCTCGCGCAGCCGGTGCTCCAGCGTGCCGAAATCGAACTCGACCATGGTGAAGGTCTCGGCGGACGGAAAGAAGGTGATCTCACTACCGCTGCGGCCCTCATTGGTGCCCGGGCGCTTGTTCTGTTCGTAGCTGCCGGTCGCCTTCAGCGGCGCGTCGGCATCGCCATGGGTAAAGCTCATTTCGAAGATCTGGCCGTTGCGGCGGATCTTGAGCTTCAGCCAGGCCGATAGCGCGTTGACCACCGAGACGCCGACGCCATGCAGGCCGCCAGACACCTTATAGGAGTTCTGGTCGAATTTTCCGCCGGCATGCAGCTGCGTCATGATCACTTCGGCCGCCGAAATGCCCTCACTGGGGTGAATGTCGGTCGGAATGCCACGGCCATTGTCGATAACCGTCACCGAGCCATCGGGGTTGAGCGTCACCGAAACCAGGTCGGCATGGCCCGCCAGCGCCTCGTCGATGGCGTTGTCGACCACCTCGTAGACCATGTGATGCAGGCCCGAGCCGTCATCGGTGTCGCCGATATACATGCCCGGCCGCTTGCGGACAGCATCCAACCCCTTCAAAACCTTGATGGAATCGGCGCCGTATTCGGCTTCAGCGCCGTTGGTGTTCTCGGTCTGGTCGCTCATGAAAACCTATTGTCTAGATGCCGTTTTTGCAGCGCGAAAAATTGACCCCGAATCGCGCCTCTGAGATCGATTAGATATAGGCGCTAAAGGCGGTTTTTCCAAGGTTTGCAGGCATTTCCGGCGCAAATCCCGAGCCGGCAGCCGGCTATTCTTTTCGGGCGTTGATTTTGGCGAGAAGGCCGCGCAAATATTTGATCGTGGATTTGTCCCTGGGCGCCAGCCGGCCCGTGCGGTCGAGCTCCAGCGTCAGGTTCAGCGCCTTGGTCAGCACCGCCTTCGGATCCTTGGCCACATACGCATAGTTGATGTAAGCCTGCACCAGATCAAATTGCCAAACCGCATTGTTCGGATCGGACTGAGCCAGTTGCTGGCGGATGCCAAGGCTGGCTTCGAAGGCCCTCTTGGAGCCCTCGAAGTGGCGCTGCTTGGTCTCCAGCATGCCGATTTCAGACAGAGTGATCGACAGGTCGCGTTGCCAGTCGGAATTGCCTGGGTCGAGCTGGGCCAGCCGGTCGGCAATGGCAAGACTGTCCTGGTAGTTTTGCAGCGCCTCGCTGACATTGCCCTGCGCATCAAGCACACCGGCAACCTTTTCCAGACAGACCGACAGGTCGCGCTGCCAGCCGGTGTTGCCGGGGTCGCTCCGGGCAAGGTCACGCGCTACGGCCAGCGCTTTCTGATAGGAGACCAGTGCTGCCGGCCAGTTCTCCTGGTCGTTGAGCGCGTTGCCGATCTTGGCGTAACTGATCGACAGGTCGCGCTTCAAGTCGGTATCGTTAGGGTCGCGGCGCACCAGGCTCCCGGCGATCGCCTGGCTCTTGTTGTAGGCCACAAGCGCACCGGCGGCGTCGCCTCGCTCGCGCAGCACGTCGCCGATCCTCTCGTGGCTGACAGAGACAGCCCGCTGGCGCTCAAGGTCGTCGGGTTTGTTCTCGGCCAGCGCCAGCCGGAGTCTCAGGCTCTCTTCAAAGGCGGTCTGGGCGCTGTTCAACTGGCCGGCGGTACGGGCAAGGTCGCCGATTTCGTCATAGGTTATGGTCAGGTCGCGCAGCAGATAAGCGCTGTTCGGCTCGGCGTCGGCCAATTTCTGCTTGATCGACAGGCTTTGTTGATAGGCCTGGGCCGCCGCACCCACATCGCCTTGCGTCGCCAGCACGTTGCCGATCTTGTCATTGGCCATGGCAAGATCACCGAGCCAGTCTTTCTTGCCCGGCACGCTTGCGGTCAGCTCCTGCAGCATGCCCCTGGCCGCCTCATAGTTTTCGAGCGAGTTTGGCAGGTCGCCTTGCGCCATCTCTATGTTGGCGAGCTTGATGTGGCTGATGGCGAGATCGCGTTTGACGCTGGGATCGGTTTCCCGAAGCGACCGCTGCTCGAGGTTGGCCAACAGGGCGGTGAAGGCCCGGCCGGCCGCCTCGACATTGCCGACCGTCGTATAGAGCAGACCGAGCTCGTCCAGCGTGCTGCTCTGGCGGTCGGCTTGTTCCAGGCTGAGCGGGGTCTGCCCGGCCTCGCCATACAGCGACAGCACCGTTTCATAGCCCTTGATGGCCGCCGCATAATCGAGGTCGGCGCGCGCCGTGCCCGCCGACAGGAACAGCGTCGCGGCCTGCGACAGCGTTCGATCGACGAAATTCACCTTCAGCGCCTTGCGCGACACTTCGTCGATGCCGACCGCCTCGGCCAACTTCGCCTGCGCGGTGCCGAAGGCACCCAGGGCCAGCTGCTCCTCGGCCTGACGGCGCAGGTCCGTCACACGCGGATCGTCGGCAGCCAGCGTCTTCATCTCGGCGCGCACCTTGACGAAGGCGTCCGCCGCCTCGCGCAGCCGGGCATTCAGGCTCTCCGCCGATAGATGGCTGGTGTCGGCGCTGATCAACGCCCCATAGAGCGGCGCCAGCGGCATGTCGGCGTCGCTGGCGATCCGCTCGACCTCGCCCCGCATCTCCGGCGTCACGTCGGCCATGGCCAGCAGCAGCCTTTCGCGCTCCGGCAATTGCTCCTTGGCGGCAGCGGCGAAAAACAGCTTCGGCAGGCCGCTCTCGACATAGGGTAGTTGCTTGCCGCGCGACAGGTCGTAGACCTCCTGCTGCACCAGCGTCAGCACCGAGCGAATCTCGAGCCCGTCGGTGCCGAGATATTTGGTCAACGCCGTGGTGAAGGGTGAGTTCTGGCCGGCGCCATCGGCGGCCGTCTCGCCGGGTGCGGCCGAGAACGCGAACAGGATGTTTTCCGCCCGCCCGATGCGGCCAAGACCCGGTTTTACGCTGTCGGCGACATCCTTGGCCAGCGAGGTCGCGCCACGACCGGTGCCGCTGCTCCCCGAGAACGGATCGCTGCGGCAGGCATCGAGCACGATCAGCCCGACTTTCGCGGTGGCGGCGACCGCGTCGCGCACCTCTTCCAGCGGCAGGCTGGTCTTGTCCAGCGCATCGAGCGAAGACGCGTCGGCATCGACCGGCAGCAGCCGGTTGTCGCCCGATATTTCGACGCCATGGCCTGAGAAATACACCAGCGCCACGTCCGCGCCCTTGGCGTCTTCGCTGAAATCGTCGAGCGCGCGGCGCATGCGCCTGAGGTCGCGGTTGGTTTCGAGCACCACCTCGAAACCAAGTTTCTTCAGCGCCGCCTCCATCGCCTCGCCGTCATGGACGGCGTTGGCAAGCGGCCGGACCAGCCGGTAGTCGTCATCGGCCATGACCAATGCCACGCGCCGCTCCGCCACCGCCGCGGCGGTGGTCGCAAGCATCAGCAGCAAGGCAAACAGCAAACGCAAGTCGAACCGCCCCCGGCTCAGTCATTTGCCGACCATTCCACCTCTTTATGGCGCGAGCAAGCCGCGCTGAGAGCGGCTCTCTCAGGCAGCGCGCATTGGTTTCAACGCCTCGCTCCAGCGCAACAGTTCGTCCAGCATGGTCTTGGTTCCGCCCCGCACCTGCTCGTTGGCATCGAAGGCGCCATTCTCGTCGAGCAGTTTCTGGTACAGCGGCAGCGCGACACCTTCCGGGATAGGCATGATCCCGACCGCGGTCAGCAGCGGTTTCAGCGCCTGCGCCGCGCGCAGGCCGCCGGAAACACCGCCATAGCTGAAGATGGCGGCTGGCTTGTATCTCCATTCGCGGGCGAGATAGTCGACCGCGTTGACGATCGCGGGCGCCACGAAATAATTGTATTCCGGCGCCACGAAGACTAAGGCGTCTGCAGCGTCGATCGCCTTCGACCAGACCTTGGTGTGGTCGTTTTGATAATTGCCGAGCCTTGGATGATAGGGTTCGTCCAGCACCGGCAGGCCGAACGCGGCGATGTCGGTCAGCACCGGCTCGAATTGTCCGTGCTCGCGCGCGAACGTCTCCAGCCACTCGGCGAAAACCGAGCCGGCGCGGCCGGGCCGCGTGCTGCCGATGATGATGTTCAACTGGTGCTTCAAGGCAGGCTCCTTTGTCAGGCGGTATCCGTTGGTGACCGTCACTACGGCAGAGCGTTCCAGCGGACAAGGTCGGAGCCCTGACGGAACGGTCACGATCGGATGAACGGACCGTCTGCCCTGCGTTCCTGAAGTCAGGGTCCGCTCTGCCGTTTGGCCACATGGACGCCCGGTGTGCCAGCCACTACATTGATGGGAACAGCGGAGCACTCCATGGATACTCAGCCCGCCCCCTTCGTTCCTCCCGCCCCGAAGCCGCGCACGTCGCCGCCTTCGACGCTGGAGATGATCCGCATCGTCTATCGCAACCCGCTCGAACTCTGGGGCGAGCCGACCTACAACGAACCCTGGATTTCGGCCAAGGGCGCCGGCGGGCCGCTGGTCATCGCTAATGATCCCGCCCTGATCCGCCATGTGCTGGTCGACAACGCCAAAAACTACAAGATGGCGACGGTGCGCCAGAAGATCCTGAGGCCGATCCTGCGCGATGGCCTGCTGACCGCCGAGGGCGAGGTGTGGAAGCGGTCGCGCAAGGCGATGGCGCCGGTGTTCACACCGCGCCACATTTTCGGCTTTGCCCAGCCGATGTTGAAACGCACGCTGGAGTTCGTCACCCGTTACGAGGCGGGCGGCACGTCCGATATCGCCCATGACATGACGCTGCTCACCTACGACATCCTGGCCGAGACGCTGTTTTCCGGCGAGATCGCAGGCGAGCCGGGCAGTTTCGAAAACGAGATCGACCGCCTGTTCGAGACCATGGGCCGCGTCGACCCGCTCGACCTGTTGCGTGCGCCCGACTGGCTGCCACGGCTGACCCGCATCCGCGGCCGCAAGACGATGGCCTATTTCCGCAAGATCGTGACCGACACGGTCAAGATGCGCGAAGAGAAGTTCAGGCGCGACCCCGATGCCGTGCCCCAGGATTTCCTGACGCTGCTGCTCAAGGCCGAAGGCCCCGACGGACTGACACGCCCGGAAGTCGAGGACAACATCATCACCTTCATCGGTGCCGGCCACGAGACCACGGCGCGCGCGCTCGGATGGACGCTTTATTGCCTGGCCGAATCGCCCTGGGAGCGCGACCGCGTCGAACAGGAGATCGACCAAGTGCTGGCGCGCGAGCCCAATCCGACGAAGTGGCTCGACGCCATGCCGCTGACACGCGCCGCCTTCGACGAGGCGCTTCGGCTCTACCCGCCGGCGCCATCGATCAACCGCGAGCCGATCGTGCCGGAAATGTGGAGGGACCTTTATATTCCCAAGCACGCCGCCGTGCTGGTGATGCCGTGGGTCGTCCACCGCCACAGGAAGTTGTGGGACCGGCCCGACGCTTTCCTGCCCGAACGCTTCCACCCAGGAAACCGTGAAAAGATCGACCGCTTCCAGTATCTGCCCTTCGGCGCGGGACCGCGCGTCTGCATAGGCGCCAGTTTCGCCATGCAGGAGGCGATCATCGCGCTCGCCATCCTTTTGTCACGCTTCCGCTTCGACACGACCGCTGAAACAAAACCCTGGCCGGTGCAGAAACTGACCACGCAGCCGCAAGGCGGGCTGCCGATGCGGATCACGCCTCGTCATCGTTGAGGGCTGACGCTTCTGGAGATTATACCGCGGGCTTGCGCTGCTGGAACTGGCCGGCGGCGCGGAAGCGCCAGAGATAGCTGGGCAGGATCGTCGCGATCGATTGCGGCTGGATGCCGAGCCCCGCCAGTGTCCGGTTGGCCTTGGCGGCTTCGTCCGAAACGATGTTGTGCTCGCGCAGCTGCGTCACCTGGTCCTTGGTCAGCATCGGGTTGGGCAGCAGGCCGAGGATCGAGGCTTGGATGTTGGCCACCCACCACGGCACGGGCACCAGCAGGCGCTTGCGCTCGATCACGGTGAGCATTTCCTGCATGCACTCCTTGAAGGTGAGCACGTTGGGGCCGCCAAGCTCGTAGACCTGGCCGCCATCGATCTTGCCGTCGACCGAGCGCGCAACAGCTTCAGCAACATCGCCGACATAGACCGGCTGGAATTTGGTCTGGCCGCCGCCGATCAGCGGCAGCACCGGCGAATAACGCGCCATGTTGGCGAAGCGGTTGAAGAACGCATCCTCCGGCCCGAAATTGATCGACGGCCGGAAAATGACGGCGTCCGCGATCGTCTCCAGAACGGCCTTTTCACCCAGCGCCTTGGTGCGTGCGTAGACCGATTCGGACTCCAGATTGGCGCCGAGCGCCGAAATATGGGTGAGCCCGGCGCCGACGGCGCGCGCGGCCTCGGCGACAGCGCGAGCACCGAATTCGTGCACGGCGGAGAATTTCTGACGGCCGCTCTCATGCAGGACGGCGACGAGATTGACGACGTGATCGGCGCCTTGCACGGCGCGGTCGACGGACCAGCGTACGCGCACATTGGCCTGCACCGGCTGGATTTGACCGACATTGCCGAGTGGCTGCAAATGGCCGGCAAGATCGGGCCGCCGGCAGGCGACCCTGATGCGATAACCACGCTTGGCCAGCGCCCGCACGACATGACGGCCGACAAAGCCTGACCCGCCAAAGACGACGACGAGCTTTGGGGTCTGCAGGATTTCGGTCATGACGGGCTCCGGCGCGCGTTCCAGATGGCTTGGCTGAGCCGTTTCATAGTCCGTTTTGCGCTAAAGGCAAAGGGTGACGCGTCGTCGCGTCATCGTTGTCTCTTGGGCAATTCCAGAAAAAGTGTGAAGCGGTTTCCGCGAAAGCGCATGGCACTTTCATCATGTTTTGGCGCCGCGAACGACAAACGCAGAAAACCCCGCCGAAGCGGGGTTTTCCGGGTGACGTTCGCGCCGAAAGCAGGGTCCAGCGAGGCGGCCTGACCTGAGACGGTATCAGCGTGGCGTGAAGCAAGTACGCCCGCCCCAGCCCCGAACGCATCCGACGGAAGACACCGACCGGGCAAACCCGACCCGGACAGCCATTGGTCGTCGGGACGCGCGGGAAGGTTCACCGACGCGCGGGAAATTTCGTCAGTTTCTTCAGGCCGAATAGCGCTCGGCGAATTCGGAGATGCGCTGGATCACCGCCTTGGGCGCGGTGATGCCGCGCGCCTGCGCCTTCTCGACCGCTTCGGCCCGGGCGCGGCCGGGCACATGCACGCCATAGCGTCGGCGCAGCCGGTCGAGCTGGTCTTTCATGCGCTGCTCGAAATCCGGATCGAGTAGCTTCGGCTCGACCGCAAGCACGAACAGGCCGGTTCCCGGACTGTCGGGACCGCCGCTGAACCACGGTGCGTCGAGCGACCAGTTGGCGCCCGACAGGCCCGCCGCCAGCACTTCGACCATCAGCGCGATGTTGGCGCCACGCTGGCCGCCAAAGGCAAGCATGGCGCCCTTCATGGCGGCGGCCGGGTCGGTCGTCGAATTGCCGCTTGCGTCCAGCGCCCAGCCTTCGGGAATCTTCTTGCCGTCTTCCGCCGCCTTGCGGATGTTGACGAAGGCGGTGGCGCTCGACGACTGGTCGATGACCAGCGGCGCGCCGTCGGCGGCGGGCGCGGCGAACGACATCGGATTGGTGCAATAGACCGGCTTGACCGACCCCGAGCCGGCCAGGACGGCCGGGCCGTTGGTGGCGGCGAAGGACACCAGTCCCTGCGCCGCCAGCCGGCCGGTGAAGTAGCCGAGCGCCCCGCACGTATAGGCGTTTTTCTGCGAGAAGATGGCCACGCCGAACAGTCTTGCCGCCTTGGCGAGGTCGTCGATGGTGCGGTCGAATCCGGTATGCGCCAGCCCGCGGCGTGCGTCCGAGAGATAGATGGCCAGCGCCGGCCGCGTGATCACCGGATCGGCATTGCCGTCGATGCGCCCGGCCTCGAACGCCTCGAGGTAATCGATGAAATGCGACAGCCCGACGGTGGCAAGTCCTTCCGCCTCGGCCGCGATGATGGATGCGGTGAGCGATTGCGCCGCTTCCTCATTGGCGCCGGCGCCAAGTGCCGCCATCCGGCAAAGTCCTTTTGCCTGGTCGAGACTGAGTTGCATCAGGGCTGCTCCTGAATGAGTAGGAAATAGGGAGTAGTCAGTAGGATAAAACCGGCAAGCAGCCCACTATTTCCTGTTCACTACTCGCTTACCCGATCTTGACCGGAATCCGCGCCTCGATCCGGCTGAAGGCGAAGACCAGAATGCCGGTGATCGCCATATAGATCAACGCCAGGAGCAGCAAGGGCTCGTAGGTGAGATAGGTGTCCTGCCGCACCTTGGACGAGACGGCGAAGATGTCGATCACGCTGATGGTCGCCACCAGCGGCGTCGATTTCAGCTGCAGCACGGTCTCGCCGGTCAGCGTCGGCAGCGCCCGGTAGAAGGCTTGAGGCAGCCAGATGCGGCGGAAGATCTTCCAGCGGCTCATGCCGAAGGCGCGCGCGGCTTCCAGCTGCCCCTTGGGCACGCCGGCAAAGGCGCCGCGCATCACTTCGCCTTCATAGCCGGCAAAGGACAAGGTCAGCGCCAGCACGCCGTACGGCCAGGCCTGCCTGAGATAAGGCCACATCCAGGATTCGCGGATCCATGGATATTGCGGGAACAGCGAGCCCAGCCCGTAATAGAGCAGCCATAGCTGCAGAAGCAGCGGCGTGCCGCGAATGATGGTGCAGAACACTTTCGCCGGTGCCGCGACCCAGATCGAACCGGCCGCCTGCGCCAGCCCGACGGGCAAGGCGATCATGAAGCCGAGCGTACAGGTGACGGCCAGGATCCACAGGGCACGCCAGATGCCCATCAGGCCCATTTCCCAATATTGCGGCAGCCAGTCCCAGCGCATGAAATAGGCGGCCGACGCCACGAGCCCCAACGCGATGAGGATCAGCACGATGCGATGTGGCTGCAGCCAGAGCGAAGCGCGCGCCGCCGTGTCGATGACGGCTGTTTCGCTGGTCATCAGCGTGCCTCCTTGATGGAAGGCATGCCGCGCCGCGCCCATTTCTCGGCGCGGCCAAGCAGGAAGTTCGAAACCAGCGTCACGCAGAGATAGAGCACGCCGGCGGCGAGGAAGAAAACCAGATAGGCTTTGGTGACGCCCGCCGCCTGTCGTGTCGCCAGCGTCAGTTCGAAGAAGCCGACGACGGCCAGCAGCGCGGTGTCCTTGGTGGCGATCAGCCACAGATTTGCGAGGCCCGGAATGGCGAAAGGCAGCATCGCCGGCAGCGTGATGCGCCGCAACAGAAGGCCGGGAGACATGCCGAAGGCGCGAGCGGCTTCGATCTGGCCCTGCGGAATGGCGAGGATCGCGCCGC
This sequence comes from Mesorhizobium sp. Cs1321R2N1, assembly GCF_037179725.1. Lineage (NCBI taxonomy): Bacteria > Pseudomonadati > Pseudomonadota > Alphaproteobacteria > Hyphomicrobiales > Phyllobacteriaceae > Mesorhizobium > Mesorhizobium sp. Cs1321R2N1. The sequence goes on from NZ_JAPYKP010000039.1 coordinate 13,538, forward strand.
GGATGACTTCCGTCGAATAGGCGCCCTGGACGAAGCCGAGTACGGCAATGCCGGCCACCAGCCCGCTTATATCGACACGCTGGTAACCCATCGCGGCCAGCACCTGGTTTATCAGGTCTGTACCGGCATAATAGAGCAGCAGTATCAGCACCAGTTCCGGCACGGCGCGCACCACCGTGGTGTAGACCGCGAACAGGTCGCGCACCACGGGCCCGCCGTAGAGCTTGCCATAGGCACCCCAGGTTCCAATCAGCAGGCCGACGATCGTGGCGCCGACGGCGATCTCGAGCGAATGCAAGAGCCCGAGCAAAAGGGTCCCACCCCAGCCGACGGGCGCCGGCGAGAGGAGTTCGACGATGCCGGCCGCGGAGGCCGGAAGAAAGGATTCGATCAGCGTCGCCCCCGGGATTGCTGGCTCGATCCGCCGACACCAGCGGCCGGCGGCAAGCATGCGTGGACTGGCTAGCTGGAGGACGGGGGCGTCAGCGCCCTGTCCTCCAGCCCATGCGAGGGTCGTCAGTTCGACTGCGTGGCGCCGCCGTAAATGTCAAAATCGAAGTATTTCTTCGAGATCTCGTCATATTTGCCGTTGGCGCGGATCGCCTTGATGCCGGCGTTGATCTTCTCTTTCAGATCGGTGTCTTCCTTGCGCACGCCGGCGCCGACGCCCGGTCCGAGCACTTCGTCGTCAGGGGCCACCATACCCTTGAGATCGCAGCAGGCCTTGCCCTGGTCTGTCTTGAGGAACTCCTTGAGCGCGATGGAATCGGCCTGCACCGCGTCGAGGCGGCCGGCGGCAAGGTCGTTGTTGGCTTCGTCCTGCGTCTGGTATTCCTTGATCTCGGATGCCGTGGGGCCGAAATGCTTCTTGGCGTAGACGGCATGCACCGTCGACACCTGGACGCCGAGGACTTTGCCCTTGAGATCGTCAGGCGTGGCGCCGAACTTCTGGTCCTTCGGGCCAATGATCGCGGTCGGCGTGTTGTAGTACTTGTCCGAGAAGTCGATGGTCTTCTTGCGTTCGTCGGTGATCGACATCGACGAGACGATGAGGTCGATCTTCTTGGTGGTCAGCGCCGGGATGATGCCGTCCCAGGCGACAGGGGTGATGACGCAATCGAGCTTTTCCTCGGCGCAAACGGCGTCGATGAAGTCGATCTCCCAGCCGACCCATTTGCCCGAAGCGTCGGGCGAGGTGAAGGGCGCGTATGGTTCGGCGGCGACGCCGATCTTGACCGGATCGGCTTTGGCCACGCCCATGGCGGCGACGCCGAGCAGCAGCGCCGTGGCGAATGTCTTCAGAACAGTCTTCATTTTCAGAACTCCCAGTTTGTTGTTGGTTCCCGGTTTTCTTCCGTCCCGGCCGTTCCCTAGCCGATGTTGCGGATGAACTGCTTGAGCCTTTCGGATTTGGGCGCGCCGAAGATCTGCTCCGGTGGTCCCTCCTCCTCGACCAGCCCGTTGTAGAGGTAGACGACGTGGGTCGCGACCTCGCGGGCGAATTTCATTTCGTGGGTGACCAGCACCATGGTGCGGCCTTCGCGCGCCAGATCGCCGATCACCTTCAACACTTCGCCGACCAGTTCAGGATCGAGGGCCGAGGTCGGTTCGTCGAACAGCATGACACGCGGATTAATGGCCAAGGCGCGAGCGATCGCGGCGCGCTGCTGCTGGCCACCGGAGAGATAGGCCGGGTAGACATCGCGCTTCTCGGCGAGCCCGACGCGCGCCAGCAGCTTTTCGGCCTGGGCGACAGCCTCGTCGCGCTTGACGCCCAGTACATGCACGGGCACCTCTATGACGTTTTCGATCAGCGTCATGTGGCTCCACAGGTTGAAATTCTGGAACACCATGCCGAGCTTGGAGCGGATGCGTTCGATCTGCCTGCGGTCGGCCGGAATGGTGTGGCCATGGCTGTCCGCCTTGAGCTTGATCTCCTCGCCATTGACACGGATGATGCCGCTGGTCGGATTTTCCAGGCAGTTGATGCAGCGCAGCAGCGTCGATTTACCCGAGCCCGAGCCGCCGATGATTGCGATGACCTCGCCGTCGCGCGCCGACAGCGATACGCCCTTCAGCACATGCAGTTGACCGAATTTCTTGTGCAGGTTCTCGACATGGATGGCTTCTGCGGCGCAGTCCTGCGCCTCGCCGGATGAGATCTTGGCAGCTGCCAGAGCGCTCACCAAATGACCTCCATATGGCCGCCGGCGGTTCGTCGAACGTCTATCCGGCTAATCAACATACGCTGTACTGCCCTGCTCCAGATTTCAAGCATGGACTCAACAGAGCGAGCCCGTCAATCCCGCTCATTACGGCACTTGCGGCCTTGTTGTGCAAGTGTATAAATAACCTCTCATGAAATTTTCTCGATTTTTTTCAGCTTGAAAAGGGCATCGATGAGCGCTTTCGGATCACAGTCGATGGCGGCGCCGCTGCGGCGCGTGCTGATGCGGTCGGCGGCCAACGCCATGCGCGACGCCGACAGGGCCGCCTGGCACTATGGCCCGGGATTCAACCCGGCGAAAGCAGCCTCGCAGCACGCGGTCCTTGCTGAACTGGTGGCCGCTTCAGGCGCCGAGATCGAATGGATCGAGGACAAGGCCGACGGACTTTCGGATTCGGTGTTCACGCACGACCCCTCGCTGATGACCGACCGCGGCGCGCTGATCCTGTCCATGGGTAAGCCGTTGCGCGCCAGCGAGCCTTCGCTGCATGAGGAAACCTACAGAAGACTGGGCATTCCGATCCTCGGCCGCGTCGAGGCTCCTGGCCAGGTCGAAGGTGGTGACTGTGTATGGGTCGATGCCCGCACGCTGGCGATCGGGCGCGGTGTCCGCTCCAACCAGGAAGGCATCCAGCAGGTTTCCAATCTGCTGACGCCGCTGGGCATTTCCGTCTACGGCTTCGATCTGCCGCTGTGGCAGGGCGAAGAGGCGTGCCTGCATCTGATGTCGGTGATCAGCCCGCTGGCCGACGACCTGGCGCTGGTCTATTCGCCGCTTTTACCGGCCCCGTTCTATCAGGCGCTGAAGGCGCGCGGCATCCGGCTGGTCGAAGGCGATGCCGAAGAGTTCGCCGCTTCCAATGGCCTCAGCCTGAACGTACTGCCGACCAGCCCGCTCAACGTCATTGCCGTCGCGGGCTTTCCCAGGACCAAGGCCGCGATGGAAGCCGCCGGCTGCACGGTTGAAATCTTCGACGCGGATGCGCTCTGCATCGCCTGCGAAGGCGGGCCGACATGCCTGACGCGGCCGATCCTGCGCCAATGAATGCGCGCCGTAAGTTCCGTCGCGAGGGCGAGGGGCGGCGGCGGCAGGATCTGATCGAAGCGACTCTGGACAGCGTGGCGGAACATGGCCTGCAAGGCGCCAGCCTGCGCACCATCGCATTGCGTGCCGGCGTCACCGCCGGGCTGATCGGGCACTATTTCCCGGGCAAGGAAGAATTGCTGCAGGAAGCCTATACGGCGCTGGTCAGCCGCATGACCGAGCAGGCGAAGGCGGCGTTGGTCATGGACGGCGCCTCGCCGCGCCAGCGCCTTGCGGCCTTCGTAACCGCCAATCTCAATGCGCCGATCATCGACGCGCGGGTGTTTTCGCTCTGGGCAACCTTCATCGGCCGCGCCAGTGCGGATCCTGCCCTGGCCCGTGCCCACCGCGAAGGCTACCTTGGCTTTCGCAATGAGGTGGAAGCGGTTGTGGCTGAAGTGCTCGCCGCCGAACAGCACAAGCCGGACGCAAGCGAGCTGCGCCACCATGCCATCGCGATCAATGCGATCATCGACGGGCTCTGGATAGAAGGCTGCCTGGCCGGCGAGATGTTCTCGCCCGGCGAATTGGCGGCGATTGGCATCAAGGCTGTCGAGGCCGAGCTCGGCCTCGCGCCGCTATTCCAGGAAAAGTGAGAAGCGGTTTTCCGGGAAAAGCGCGTAGCGCTCCCTCGGAATTGCGTAAGAAACAAAGAGACAGAGCGGAAACAATAATCCGCTCTAACCGGGAGAAAACCAATGACCACCATCGGCGAAGCATTGATTTCGCTACTTGAGGCCCATGGCGTCGACACCGTGTTCGGCATCCCCGGCGTCCACACGGTCGAGCTCTATCGGGGCCTGGCGAGGTCGAAGATCCGCCATGTCACGCCGCGCCACGAACAGGGCGCCGGCTTCATGGCCGACGGCTATGCCCGCGCCAGCGGCAGGCCGGGCGTCGCCTTCGTCATCACCGGGCCGGGGCTGACCAACACCATCACCGCCATGGGCCAGGCGCGCGCCGATTCGGTGCCGATGCTGGTGATTTCTGGCGTCAACGCCACCGATACGCTCGGCAAGGGGCTCGGCTTTCTGCATGAATTGCCTGACCAGCGCGGCATGATGGAGAAGGTGGCGCTGATGTCGGTACGCGTCACCGGGGCCAGCGAGTTGCCCGGTGCGCTGGCGCGGGCCTTCGCCCTGTTTTCCTCCTCGCGGCCCGGTCCTGTGCATATCGAGATCCCGACCGATGTCATGGTCAAGCCGGCGGACGGCATCGCCGCCCTGCTCAGCAATGCGGCGCCTCCGGCACCGAATGGTGCGGCAATTGCGAACGCGGCCAAGCTTATCGCCGCCGCGTGCCATCCGCTGATCCTTGCCGGCGGCGGCGCCAGGAAGGCGGAAGCCCCGCTGCGGCGCCTCGCCGAACGGCTGGGCGCTCCCGTCGTCGAGACGACCAATGCGCGCGGGCTGCTGCACCGCCATCCGCTCTGCGTACCGGCAAGTCCGAGCCTGAAGGCGGTTCGCGCGCTGATGGCCGATGCCGATCTGGTGATCGCCGCCGGCACCGAATTCGGCGCGACCGACTATGACGGCTATGGCGACGGCGGCTTTGTGCTGCCTTCAAACCTGATCCGTATCGACATCGGTGCCGACCAGCTTGCGCGGCGCCCGGTGACGGTCGCCATCCAGGCCGACTGCGCCGAGGCGATCGAGGCCCTGCTTGCGGCGATCGATCCGGCCCACAGCGCCGGTGAAGACGGCAATGGCCGGGCCGCGACGGGGCGAAAGGCCGCCTTTGCCGAGTTGAGCCCGGCCTATGCGGCGCAGGTACGTGCCGTGGAAATGATCCGCGATGCCTTGCCCGGGGCCATCATTGTCGGCGACTCGACGCAGCCGATATACGCCGCCAACCTCTACTACGACCACGACCGGCCTGGCGGCTGGTTCAATGCCGCGACCGGCTTCGGCGCGCTGGGCTATGGCCCTCCGGCGGCGATCGGCGCGGCACTCGCCATGCCCGATGCACCGGTTGTCTGCCTGACCGGCGACGGCGGCTTCCAGTTCACCTTGCCGGAGATAGCCGTAGCGCTGGATTCCGAAGCGCCTGTCATCTTCGTCGTCTGGAACAACAGGGGCTATCGCGAGATCGAGACCTCGATGCTCGATGTCGGCGTGGAACCTGTCGGCGTGTCGCCGGCCCCGCCCGATTTCTGCAAGCTGGCCGAAGCCTATGGCATTGGCGCCGAAAGGCTGGCCGACATCGACGCCTTGCCACAGGCGCTGAAGCACGCCCGGGCAACGGGACTGCCGCGCGTGATCGAAATCATGATTGTTTGAACCATCCAGGCTGGCCTTGGTCCCCCGTCCCGAAGCGGATCATTCGCCGGCTTAGTCCTGAAAGGCATGGGCTGCTTCCGGGTGGCTTCGCTATTCGACGATGTCCTGACGCATGCAAAGACGTGACGGCTGCCATGTCGAGATATCGGTTGAGTGATCGGCTGAAAGGCGCGACGCTTCGCGTCGGCGCGGCAAACCAACGACAAAAGTCATAAAAATGACAGGAGCGGTCCAGGATAATGGAAACACTTGAAGGCAGGCATATCGTTGTGACCGGTGGAACCGGCGCGCTCGGTGGGGCGGTGGTCGGCAGACTGCTGGAGCAGGGCGCGATCTGCCATGTGCCGAACGCGCACGCCGCCGCGCCTTCACATTTCCCCTTCACCGCGCATGACAATGTGAAGCTGGCGCACAATGTCGACCTGTCGGACTCCGCCAAGGTCGAAGCCTTCTATTCCCAGGTCCCCGCCTTGTGGGGATCGATCCATCTGGCGGGCGGCTTTGCCAAGGCACCGGTGGAAAAGATCGAATCGGCATCCTTTGCCGAGATGATGGACACCAACGCCCGCACCACCTTCCTGTGCAGCCGCGCGGCTATCCGCTCGATGCTGGCGTCGGGCTCTGCCGGCCGCATCGTCAATGTCACCGCGCGCGCCGGGCTCGACCCCAGGCGCGGCGCCGGGATGGTCGCCTACACGGCCAGCAAGGCGGCGGTGGCCGCCATGACGGTGGCAATGGCGGAAGAGCTCAAGGCCAATGGCATCCTGGTCAATGCCGTGGCCCCCTCGACGCTCGACACGCCGGCAAACCGCGCCGACATGCCGGATGCCGATTTCACCAAATGGGTCAGCCTCGAAGCGGCGGCTGAAGCAATCGCCTATCTCGCCTCGCCCACCAACCAGGCGATGAGCGGAACGCTGGTGCCGCTTTACGGACGCGCTTAATGCATGTCGCCCGGAAGTGTCCTCGGTTCCGGGACAACGACATGCAAAAATCAGAAGCTTACAGCCGGTCGGGCGAATCCTAGTCGCCGCGACATGCTGTAGCTGGCCTCCGACAGCATTCGTCAAAGAAAAACCCCGCCGGAGCGATCCGGCGGGGTTTTGTTTTCAAGGCTGCGAGAAGAGCTTAGCTGCCCTGCTTCTTCAGCGCGGCACCCAGGATATCGCCCAGCGAAGCGCCGGAGTCGGTCGAGCCGTACTGGGCGACCGCTTCCTTCTCTTCGGCGATTTCCAGCGCCTTGATCGAGACCTGCAGCTTGCGGGTCTTCTTGTCGAAGGCGATGACGCGGGCGTCGACCTTCTGGCCGACGGTGAAGCGCTCGGGGCGCTGCTCGTCGCGATCGCGGCTGAGATCGGAGCGCTTGATGAAGGTCTCGATGCCGCTGTCGACCAGCCGCACTTCCAGACCGCCATCCTTGACGCCGATGACTTCGCAGGTGACGACCGCGTTCTTGCGCAGTTCTCCGCTCGTCGCTGCTTCGCCGACCGTGTCCTTGGCCAGCTGCTTGATGCCGAGCGAGATGCGCTCCTTGTCGATGTCGACGTCGAGCACCTGCGCCTTGACCATGTCGCCGCGATTGTACTCTTCGATGACCTGCTCGCCCGGACGGGTCCAATCGAGATCGGAGAGGTGCACCATGCCGTCCACGTCGCCTTCGAGGCCGATGAACAGGCCGAACTCGGTCTTGTTCTTGACCTCGCCCTCGACCTGGCTGCCGACCGGATGGCTGGAGGCGAAAGCCTGCCACGGATTCTCGAGCGTTTGCTTGAGGCCGAGCGAGATGCGGCGCTTGGCCGGATCGACCTCGAGCACCACCACATCGACTTCCTGCGTCGTCGACAGGATCTTGCCGGGGTGCACGTTCTTCTTTGTCCACGACATTTCCGAAACGTGGATGAGACCCTCGATGCCCGGCTCCAGCTCGACGAACGCGCCGTAGTCGGTGATGTTGGTGACGGTGCCCTTGATCTTCTTGCCGATCGGGAACTTGGTGCCGATCTCGGACCACGGATCGCTCTCGAGCTGCTTCATGCCGAGCGAGATGCGGTGGGTTTCCTGGTTGATGCGGATGATCTGCACCTTGACCGTCTGACCGATGTTGAGGATTTCGGTCGGATGGTTGACGCGGCGCCAGGCCATGTCGGTGACGTGCAGCAGGCCATCGATGCCGCCGAGGTCGACGAACGCACCGTAGTCGGTGATGTTCTTGACGACGCCTTCGACCACCTGGCCTTCTTCGAGGTTCTGCACGATTTCCGAACGCTGTTCGGCGCGGCTCTCCTCGAGCACGGTGCGGCGCGACACCACGATGTTGCCGCGGCGGCGATCCATCTTGAGGATCTCGAAGGGCTGCGGGTTGTGCATCAGCGGGGAAACGTCGCGGATCGGGCGGATATCGACCTGGCTGCGCGGCAGGAAGGCCACGGCGCCGTCGAGGTCGACGGTGAAGCCGCCCTTGACCTGGTTGAAGATGACGCCTTCAACGCGCTCACCCTTGGTGAACTTCTCTTCGAGACGGACCCAGCTCTCTTCGCGGCGGGCCTTCTCACGCGAAAGCATCGCTTCGCCAAGCGCGTTCTCGATGCGCTCGACATAAACTTCGACGGTGTCACCGACCTTGAGGGTGGTGTCCTTGCCCTTGACGCCGAATTCCTTCAGCGGCACGCGGCCTTCGACCTTGAGGCCGACGTCGATGATGGCCATGTCCTTTTCGATCGCGGTGATCGTGCCCTTGACGACCTGACCTTCGCCGGAGTGGCCGGCGGTGAATGATTCTTCGAGCAGGCTCGCGAAATCATCGCGAGTGGGATTTGCAGCTGACATTGTTTCTCCTGGAGTGCCCCGCATCTCAAGCGGAACGGGCGCCGTGGGTTAGCGTTTCGTTGGCCTGCCGGCGTTCCGGGCTAAAAGCCCTGGGCCGCTTTTGAGCGGCAATTCCGGCGCATGAAGAATGCTGGCAGGCTGGTTCGTGCCCGATATGGGTATTTTCTTCGCCTCCGGCAATCGGAAGCAGCATGAAACCCGGATCAGGCCTTGTTTCTCTTGGCCAGCACGTCGTCGATGACAGACATGGCCGCGAGAAACGCGGCTTCTATAGCCATTTCGCTGGTATCAAGCAAGTGCGCGTCGGCGGCCGGCTTCAAGGGCGAGTCGGTTCGGCCCATGTCGCGCTCGTCGCGGCGTTGGATATCGGCAAGGATTTCGGCGAAATTGGCCGTGCCGCCGATGCTTTCGATCTCGGCCAGCCGCCGTTGTGCCCGCACTTCGGCGCTGGCCGTCACGTAGAGCTTTATGTCGGCGTCGGGGCATACGACGGTGCCGATGTCGCGGCCGTCAAGCACCGCACCCGGCGGCGTCCTGGCGAAGTCGCGCTGCTTTTCGACCAGGATGCGGCGCACGGTCGGGAAAACCGCGATCTTCGAAGCCGCTTCGCCAACCGCATGCGCCGACAGCACCGCCCGGTCGAGTTTTGCCAGGTCGACCTGGCGGGCAGCGGTCTCGGCCGCCGAGACATTGTCGAGCGGCAAACCAAGCCGTAACAGTGCGTACGCCACCGCGCGGTAAGTGAGGCCGGTGTCGAGCAGGTTCAGCCGGTAGTGGTCGGCAAGGCGCCGGGCGAGCGTCCCCTTGCCGGCGCCGGCGGGGCCGTCGATGGCGATGGTGAAGGTAGCAGTCATTGGCTGGTCACCATGATCGATTCAGTCAGAGGTAGCGATCCTTCGCGCCCCCTCTGTCCTGCCGGACATCTCCCCTACGAGGGGGGAGATCGGCCGTAATCGCGGCTTTCGCCAATTGTCGGCGTTGCAGGATTGAGCGGAGCGCCAGAGCTGCCAATCTCCCCCCTTGTGGGGGAGATGTCCGGCAGGACAGAGGGGGGCGCTGTCCCGCCAGCATCTCGGTTTGGCTCCAACCCATCAGTCGCTACCCAATCTCCGCGCCAAGTCCCTTCATCAACCCCATGAACTCCGGAAAGCTCGTCGCGATCATCGCCTGGTCGTCGATCGTCACCGGCTTCTCCGTCGCCAGTCCCATCACCAGAAAGCTCATGGCGATGCGGTGGTCGAGATGGGTCTCAACGGTCGTGTCCCGCCCGTTGGGATGACCGCCCAGACCCTTGCCGCCCGGCTTGCCGCGCACGGCAAGCGAAGCTTCGCTCTCGGTGCAGTCGACGCCGTTGAGCTTCAACCCGGTGGCCACGGCCGAGAGCCGGTCGGACTCCTTCACCCGCAGTTCTTCCAGCCCTTGCATCAGCGTCTCGCCCTCGGCGAAGCTGGCGGCAACGGCCAGCACCGGATACTCGTCGATCATCGACGGCGCCCGCTCGGGAGGCACGGTGACACCTTTCAGTTCGGAGTAGCGCACGCGCAGGTCGGCGACGTCCTCGCCGCCGGCATTGCGCGGGTTCAAGATGTCGATCTGGCCGCCCATCTCCTGCAGCGTGAGAAGCAGGCCGGTGCGGGTGGGGTTCATCAGCACATTTTCGATCGTGATGTCCGAGCCCGGCACGATCAGCGCCGCCACCAGCGGGAAACCCGCCGATGAAGGGTCGCCCGGCACCGCGATGGTCTGGCCGGTCAGCTTGCCCTGGCCTTCGATGAAGATGTGGCGCACGCCGCGCTCGTCGGTCTCGACCGACAGGTTGGCGCCAAACCCTTTCAGCATCTTTTCGGTATGGTCGCGCGTCATCACAGGTTCGATCACCGTGGTGATGCCTGGCGTGTTCAGCCCGGCCAGCAGCACCGCCGACTTCACCTGCGCCGAGGCCATCGGCACGCGGTAGGTGATCGGTGCCGCGTGCTTGGGCCCGTGAAGCGTGATCGGCATGCGGTCGCCCGGCGTGGCTTTGAGCACCTGCACGCCCATCTGGCGCAAGGGTTCAAGCACGCGCCCCATCGGCCGACCGGATAGCGAAGCATCGCCGATGAAGGTCGTCTCCATGTCATAGGTGCCGACAAGGCCCATGGTCAGCCGCGAGCCGGTGCCGGCATTGCCGAAGTCGAGCGGTCCTTCCGGCTGCAGCAGCGCGCCGTTGCCGGTACCGCGGATCACCCATTCGGCGCCGTGCTTCTCTATATGCGCGCCCATCGCCTTCATGGCCGCCCCCGTGCGCATCACGTCCTCGCCCTCGAGCAGGCCGGTGATGCGGGTTTCGCCGGAGGCGAGCCCTCCGAACATGAAGGAGCGGTGCGAGATCGACTTGTCGCCCGGCACGCGGGCCGTGCCGGAGAGGGCTGGTGACTTGCGGGCGGTGGCCGGCTTGGCAGCGGCGGCGTGAGACATGGAATTTCCCTGGACGGATGCCGGCTGACCGGCGCTTTTCATTTGTTGCGGCGGTCTCGTATCACGGCGAGGCGAAATGGTCATCCCCATGGTCGTCACTTGGCGCGAGGCCTTTCAATGCTTGGTTTTGTGACGCCGGCTTTTCGCTTTGACAGCGCTTCAAACTGTGGTTAAGGGGACCACTCTTTTATTGACGAGGCTTGGCCGTGGTAAAAACCGAACTTGGCACAAAACGCATCGACCCTGAAACGGGCCGGAAATTCTACGACCTGAACAAGGACCCGATCGTCTCGCCCTATACCGGCAAGAGCTATCCACGTTCCTATTTCGATGAAGGCAAGAGCGCCGCCGTCGAGGAGGAGGAGGAAGTAGCCGAGAAGGAAGTGGACGCCGAGGACGAAGAGGGCGTCGAGGTCGTCTCGCTCGAAGAGGCGGAAGACGATGCCAAGAGCGACGATCTTCCCGATCTCGGGGACGACGAAGATGACGTCGACCTGGGCGACGACGAGGATGACACCTTCCTCGCCGACGAAGAGGAAGAAGAAGACGACGTTTCCGACATGATCGGCGTGGGCGACGACGACGACGAGGTCTGACAAGGTCTCGAACGCGAGCCTTTGCCGGCTTTCACGGCCTGTGAAGAAAAAGCCGCCGATGAAGGCTTGATATCTGGGAAAGGCGGGGTTAGAAGCCGCCTGCACTAACGGCGCGGTCTTCCAACCCGCGCCGATCTCTCGCCGGAAACGGCGCCGGCTGACTGCCGGGAGTGGGGCCATAGCTCAGTTGGGAGAGCGCTTGAATGGCATTCAAGAGGTCGTCGGTTCGATCCCGATTGGCTCCACCAAACAGTCTCCGGGGTGTTTAAGACAACCCTTTGATTTCAAGGTATTGCTTTGAAATGTACTGATCTGGCGTGACGTCTCCAGCTTCGCGGTGACGTCTGACTTGGGTTGCGCATCCGGATGCCCATTCAACAAATCAGGGACGACCGAGCTCGAACGGTCACGGAACGTCGGCGTCGAATTCGATGGCAAATCCCGCATCGATCGCGCTTCGCGCTATGTGGTCGCCAAGTTCCCAATCCGTGAGCTCGCAAAGCGGAAACATCTTTCTCACGGCGCGGATAATTTCCGATAGCGAAACGCTGGGGCTGTCAACATTGTCGATCAGGTAGCGGACAATGGCCTGGCGAACGTTCGGGGAAACAGTCCTCTGCGCCAGCGCGGACATCTCCGGCCTACGAATGGAGACGCGGTGCTGAGCCGTCTGGCTCGGCTGCGTCGAAAGCGACGGGCACCATGTGAGCGATGCAGGCCGCCGCCAGCATTTCCTCCAATTCGTGATCGGTGGCCTTGCATGCCGGCATAAGTGTTCGGATGGCGCGGATTGCTTGTGCAATGGAGAGAAAGCGGGCCTTGCCCCTGGAAAGGACATAGGCTTCGGCCGCTCCTTCCACCGTGATGGTGTGAAACGTGTTGGTCATCAAGAATGCCTCCCTGAAATCCAAGCCAATGCTACTTTCGACCAACATGTGGCGGTCTTCAAGGCTCTGTCCGATTCCGGACAGTCAGCCGGCGATTCCGAAGTGACGCTGCTCCTCCTCGCCATATGCGCCGTCCGTGAGTTTTATCATTCCGGTGCGGTCGACGATCGTGATCTCGCCACGCTTGGCGTGGACCAGCCCTCGGTATTCAAGCATCTGGAGAGCCGTGGTGACGCCGGGGCGTCGGGAACCAAGCATGGTCGCCAGAAGTTCATGCGTCAGGTAGATTTTGTCTCCTTCGATGAGGTCGTCGACCATGAGCAACCAGCGGGCCAGCCGTTCCTCGATTTTCGATTGGCTGTTGACCAGCGCCGTGCGGGATGACTGGATCAGGAACGCGTGGGCGTGCCGAAGCAGTGACGGCTGAAGGGTCTGGCTTTCGGCAATCGCAATGCGAAGATGTTCAGCCGGCAGACACCAAGCAATGCTGGCGAGTTGAATGTAAGTTTCGTTGGGAGACCGGTCCTGGCCGAGAACGACCGCAACACCGGTCATGCCATGGCGGCCGATGATGCCGACTTCGCTTTGCCGCCCTCCGGTCATGGTGGCGACCACCGATGCGATACCGGTCTCGGGGAAATAGACGTGCTCGATCGGCTGATATGCGATCTCCAGCCGGGCTTTGATGGCCAGTTCGACGTGATGCATCGATGGCCGTAAAAGCGCGAAATCCTCAGGCGTGAGGGTATTCAAAACATGGTTGCGAAAAGTGGATTGAAGCATAGCTCTTCTCCCGACGGGCAAGAGCGCATCCCTCTCACTGTCGGCTGCATCCGGACTAAAGGGCGGCCGATGCTTGAGTCTACGCTCCATATGCGGGCTTGGCAAACGATTGCGCCCGCGTCGGGCGAGGCCAGCCCAAGACCATTCTTCCTGCGACGGAACGCCATTCTTTCTCGACGGAACGAAGGAGCGGCTTTGGGCCCCGTCCCATCACCACTCGGCGAAGGAGCCCTCCTTGTGGCGCCAGATCGGGTTGCGCCAGCGGTGGCCTTCCTGGCTCGCTCCTTGCCCTTGATGTCCCACAGCGCCTGGTCGATGCCGGCAATGGCGCTCATCAGGATCGTGCCCGGTCGCGGGTTTTCAGCCGAGAAGGTCGGCGGCGACTTCGAGCGTGTTGCGGAACGACGTCTCGAGATGGTTTTCCATCGCCTGTGCCGCGCCTCGGCATCGTGTCGCTTCAGGGCGTCGAGAATGGCTTCGTGCTGCTCGATCGTCTGTTCGCCATAGCCGGGCTTTGGAATGGCGAGGTAACGGCCGCGGTCCATCTGCGCCTTCGAGATGTCGACCGCCCGCCAGATCATCGGCAGGCCGCAGATTTCGGCAATAGTGCGATGGAAGACATCGTCGAGCTGGATCGCGGTCGCGTATCTGCCGCGCGATATGGCAAGCTTGTGCGCCGCCATATTGTCCTCCAGCAGTTCGGCGGACGCCGGCGTGAGCTTGACGGCCGCGCGCCTGGCGCTCTCCATCTCCAGGGCCCGGCGGATGACATAGGCTTCCTCGAGATCGGCGCGGCTGATCGGCGCGACATAGGTGCCGGTCTGCGCCAGGATATTGACCAGGCCTTCGTCGCTGATGCGCTTGACCGCTTCCCGCACCGGCGTGCGCGAGACGCCGAGCGCCTCCGCGATAGCCACCTCGTTGATCACTTCCCCCGGCTTCATCTGTCCGACGACGATCAGGTTGCGGATCTTCTGATAGATCTGATCGCGGAGCGGCAGCGCCCGATTGAGGGTCGAAGGGTCCAGGTCCATGGCAAATCCATAGCTTCGTTCACCGGGAATGGTCAGATTATATTAGAATGTAAATCGGAATGGGAGCCTCGGTCGACGCGGACTGGCCGGCACGCTCGACGCTGGCGCAACGCCCGCACGCACACGCTGCACGCATCCGGTGCGCTGGAAATATTCGATCCTCGGCAAATATTTCCTCAACGGTGAAAATCCGCCGCTGCACGCCTGAAGCTGATTTATCACCGGCGGCCGGGACGAGCGGCACCGTCGAGCTAAGTGGCTTCGCCCCTGTCGGTTATCCCGGGTGAAAGCTTACCCGCAATTTACGACCATCGGTTACATCAGTTCCCGTCTGATTCGCCCGAGACAGGAACATCATGAGCAAAGCCCTCACATCCTTCGCATTGGTCGCGGTGCTGACCGCCTTGCTCATGGCGCTGAGCCTGGCGGTGGCAAGGCACGGTTATCCCTATGGAGCGATCGGTGTGAGACGGCTAGACGGCATCGCCGATGCCGGCACGTTCATTCCACTTGCAGCGGTCTATTTCTTCAGCGCCCTGCTGATGATGATCCTGCCGATCAGGGCAGCCAGCATTGTCCTGACCAACGCCGCGGACGCGGTCTTCTGGACCGTCATCGTGCTGTTCGCGGCCATCCTTGGCTGCCTCGTCGCCAGGTGGGCGTTCGGTCAGCGGGATGTCTTGTGGACGGTGTTGAACTGGCGCTTCCTTTTTGCGGCCGTGATCATCGGCTGCCATTTCGTCATGAACGAGTTGCGCCGCAACGTGCTGCTGCGCAGCCTGTTCTTCGTGATCTTTGCCGCCGCGACGCTGGCCTGCCTGTTCTGGTCGTTTACGCTTTGAGCATGATCAGCGCTGGCTAATTTTCGGCGGCGATGTTGCCGACATGGATGCGCAGCTTGCTTCCAGGGGATGGCTACCGGGTGCGGGGGACGGTCTTCTCGACGTAGCGCGAGAAATCCTCGATATCCTTGGGCGAGGGCTCTCGGCCGGTGAAGCTGCGCAGATAGGCGGCAACATGCGGCAGGCGGCTGCTCATCGGCTCGTTGAGTTCCAGCGAATAGTAGCCGATCTGCATGAAATAGAGCACGCGAGCGCGCACGAACGCGTCTTCCTCCTCATAGCCATGACGCAAGAACATGTCGCGTATGGCATTAACGCGTTCTTCGTCGGCCTCATCGAGCGCACGCCGGGTGGTCGGGGAGCGGCGCGCCCAGGCCCGGATCGCGAAATCCAGCCGGGGGTCGAACAGCTTTTCGTCCACCCAGCATTCGAAAATGCTCATCACCCCGCGAATGACAGTCGCGGAAGGGCGTTGGGCGCGCTCGACGATGAATCGGGTATTGGTCTGTCGCCAGTGGTCCAGCAACTGGTCGAGCAGGTCCTGGCGGCTCTTGAAATACCAATAGAAGCTCGAGCGCGAGACGTCGAGCTGCTGGCCTAGCGTCAGCACACGGACGCGTTCGACGCCATCCGAGATCAGGGTTTCAAGCGCGAGCTTCAGCCAGTCGTCCCGAGTGGCCTTGGTGTTGCCGGTGGCGCCGGCACGCTGGATCGTCGTCTCGGGTGCTGCCATCAGCACGACGCTTGACACGCCGCATCGGGCAAATCAAGGTCGTGGACATATCTGTACAGGGCAATTCAACCTTGACCCGGAGCGCTATCCACCGATGTTAGCCGGATTGGTGTCGACGCGGCACTGTCGCCGCTGCACCGAAGGCATGAGCGCGGGCCCGGGACTTTTGTCGCGGCCTTCCAGCCCAGTGCGTGCTTTCCCGCAGCGCAATTGTCTGGCAAATACCACTTCAGACAGATGCGGCCGCGCGGCCAGCAAGCAGGAAGGCAAGGACATGACAGCGTTTCGAAAGAACCTCATCGATGGCGAATGGGTCGGCGATGCCGGGTCCCGCAACATCAACCCTTCGGATACCGGCGACGTCGTCGGCGAATATGCCTCGGCGGGCGTCGAACAGGCGGGCCAGGCGATAGCGGCGGCCAAGGCGGCGTTTACGGCGTGGTCGCGCTCCGGTCCGCTGGCCCGTCATGCGGTGCTGAAAAAGGCGGCCGACGAGATCATGGCGCGCAAGGACGAACTCGGCCGCAATCTTGCGCGCGAGGAAGGCAAGACGCTGGCCGAGGGCATTGGCGAGACCATTCGCGCCGCCCAGATATTCGATTTCTTTGCCGGCGAAACATTGCGCCTGTCGGGAGAGGTGGTGCCAAGCGTGCGGCCGGGCGTCGGCGTCGAGATCACGCGCGAAGCGGTCGGCGTGGTCGGCATCATCACGCCATGGAATTTCCCCATCGCCATTCCCGCCTGGAAGATCGCTCCAGCGCTGGCTCACGGCAACACCATCGTCTTCAAGCCGGCCGAACTCGTTCCCGAGAGCGCCTGGTCCATCGTCGACATCCTGCATCGCGCCGGCCTGCCCAAGGGCGTGCTGAACCTCGTCATGGGCAAGGGCTCGGTGGTCGGCCAGGCAATGCTCGACAGCCCCGACGTCAACGCCATCTCCTTCACCGGCTCGGTGGGAACCGGCAAGCGCGTCGCCGCGGCAAGTGTCGAGCACATGCGCAAGTTTCAGCTCGAAATGGGCGGCAAGAACCCGCTGGTCGTGCTCGACGATGCCGATCTCGCGGTCGCCGTCGATTGCGCGCTGAACGGCGCCTTCTTCTCGACCGGCCAGCGCTGCACGGCCTCGTCGCGTTTGATCGTCACCAACGGCATCCACGACCGTTTCGTCGACGCGCTCAAGGAGCGCATGGAAAAGCTGGTGATCGGCGATGCGCTCGACGCGCAGACCCAGATCGGCCCGGTTGTCGACGCGACCCAGCTCAAGCAGGACGAGGACTATATCGCCATCGGTGTCCGGGAAGGCGCCACGCTCGCCTTCGGCGGCGAGCGGCTCGACCGCAAGACGCCGGGTTTCTATCTCAAGCCGGCGCTGCTGACCGAGGCCACCAATGCCATGCGCAGTTCGCGCGAGGAGATTTTCGGCCCCGTCGCCAGCGTCATCCGTGTCCAGGACTATGACGAGGCGCTTGCCGTCGCCAACGACACGCCGTTCGGCCTGACCTCGGGCATCTGCACCACGAGCCTCAAGCACGCCACGCATTTCAAGCGCAACTCCGAAGCCGGCATGGTGATGGTCAACCTGCCGACGGCGGGTGTGGACTTCCACGTTCCCTTCGGCGGGCGCAAGGGCTCGAGCTTCGGCCCGCGCGAACAGGGCCGCTACGCCATGGAGTTCTACACCACGGTAAAGACCGCTTATACGTTCGCGGGATGAGTTGGCGCGCCGGCTGACCGGCCGGCGAGCCGTTACCTCACCAGAAACCGGACCGGTGCAAGCGATGACGTTGCAGGACCTGACCTGGCTCAACCCGCCGCCGCACCACGCCGTCGAAGGTGATGGCGTGCGTGTGCGCACCGGCAAGGAGACCGATTTCTGGCGCGAGACCTTCTATGGTTTCTGGCGCGACAACGGCCACTTCCTGTCTCGGCGGGTCGAGGGCGACTTCACCGCCGAGGTCACCGTCAAGGGCGACTACAAGGTGCTTTACGACCAGGCCGGGCTGATGGTCCGGCTGAGCGAAACACACTGGATCAAGGCCGGCATCGAATACACCGACGGCCTTGCCTATGTCTCCGTCGTTGTCACCAACGACACCTCGGACTGGTCGCTGGTGGCCATCGCCGCTGGCCCGGACGGCGTCAGGATCCGCCTGACCCGCCACGGCGAAGCGATCCGTGTCCAGTATCTCGACGCTTCCGACGGTCATTGGAAGCCGGTGCGGCTCGCCTATTTCCCGATCTCGAAGATGGTCGATGTCGGCATGATGTGCTGTTCGCCGCAGCGTGAAGGTTTCGAGGTCACGTTCTCCGGATTTTCGGTCGGCCCACCGATTGCGCGGGACCTGCACGACTGACGCCCGCAAACTATCTGGAGCCTCTGCGCGAGGAGCTTCGGCGGGCGGCCGCCCCACAACGGGACGTGTAGGATTTCCAGCTTGGGCAGGCCGACCGGCCGGATGCCGAGGTCGTTGGCAAGGAGGCGCCACGAATCGAGCAGCATCCGGTCGTTCCTTTCGGGATTTTCGACGAGCTCCACACCAGGCAATCCGGCAGCGTCCGCACGGTGGCCTCGGGGATCGTCGGATAGACGCTGTCGGTCGCGGCTTCGGCGGCAGTACGTTGGGAATTCCATTAAGCGACATCGATCGGCACCTTGTGCCGAAAGACCGATCAGCTTGTCGCAGTGGTTCTTGGGGTTATCGCCTGGACCATGCCAGCCAGCGCGCCGCCAGGCGCCTGCGCAAGGAGGTGAACCGTGTCCGCCTGTAGGCGTCGCCCGCCATCTTGATGCCTTGCGTCTGTGTCGGGAAAGGATGGATGACATCGGCCAACGCATGCAATCCCATGCCCGATCGGATGGCGAGGGTCACCGTGTTGATCATCTCGCCGGCATGGCTGGCGACGACCGTCGCCCCCAGGATGCGGTCGGATCCCTCCCTGACGTGGATCTTGACGAACCCTTCTTCCTCGCCGTCCATCACGGCACGGGCGACGTCGTGCATCAGCACGGTGTAGGTCTTGACCGGAATGCCGTTGCCGCGCGCCTCCAGGGGGTAGAGACCGACATGGGCGATCTCCGGATCGGTATAGGTGCACCAGGGAACGACGAGTTCGCTGAGCCTTTCGCGGCCGCGAAACAAGGCATTGCGCACCACAATGCGCGCCGTTGCCTCGGCAGTGTGGGTGAACTTGTAGTCGAGGCAGACGTCGCCCGCCGCGTAGATGTGCGGGCTGCTGGTTCGCAGATAATCATCCACCTTGATGCCGCTGGCATCATACGCCACGCCAGCCTCTTCGAGGTCGAGACCCGCGACATTGGGTGAACGGCCGACGCCGGTGATGATCTCGTCCACCGAAATCGTCGTCGTGTCGCCATCCCGCATCAGGTCGGCGAACTTGTTTGCCCCTTCCCTGCGCACCGCCACCACTTCGGTGTTCAGGCACACCTCCACCCCCTCGCGCGCCAGCGCATCCGAAAGGATCTGCGCGGCGTCGCGTTCCTCGCCGGGCAGGAACATCGGATCGCTCTGCGCCAGGATGACTTTCGCGCCGAGCAGGCAGAAGGCCTGCGCCGTCTCGCAGCCAAGCGGCCCACCACCGATGACGAGGAGCCGCGGCGGGCATTGCGTAAGGTCGAACATCGTCTCGTTGCTGAGATAACCGGCTTCGACCAGTCCCGGAATGGCAGGGAAGGCCGGATGCGCGCCTGTCGCAATCAGCGCCTTCTTGAAATGCAGCGTGCTGTCCGCGACCGTGACCGTATCGCGTCCGGCAAATCGCGCCTCGCCGAAATAAAGATCGATTCCCTCCGAAACCAGGCTCGCGGCAGAATCGGCACGGCTGATCCGCTGCCGGATCTGCCGCATCCGTGTCATTGCCCGTTGAAAATCGACACGAAGATGGTCCGGCGGGTCGCCGCCAAAACTCTCGGCATCGCGTATGTCGGCATAAAGCCTGGCTGTGCGGATGATCGACTTCGACGGAATGCTACCGACATTGACGCAGGCGCCGCCGATCAGCCCACGCTCGATCAGCGCGACCTTCGCTCCAAGGCTCGCCGCGTCACGCGCGGCGGTCAACCCTGCCGGCCCGGCGCCGATGACGACGAGATTGTAGGGGCCGTTCGGGATCGGGTTCTTCCAGTGCGGGGGATGCGCGCCCCTGATCAGTTCGACGTCGTTGCGGTCGACGGGGAAGGCGGCGGCTCTCGTCGGTTCACCTGACATCGCGCCCCCCGGTTGCCGGCCGCGACAGCCACCCGCCGGTGAAGCCGGCCTTGCCCAAGCCGCGACGGATATGGGGATTGGAGCGCATGAGCTCCCAGATCAGGCCGGAACGGTGGTTTTCGATCATCATCACCGCAATACCCTGGTCCAGTCCGTAATGGCCTTCCGACACCCAGCCGTTGCGGCCGAATTTTCGCCGGTTGGCCAATGTCGGGTTGAAACCACTCGGCAGCCGGAAATTGTCGATCACGTCCGGGTAACGATCGACGAGGTGGCGTAGCGCCGCCAGGCAGATATCCGGCGCGAAAGGCAGCGACGCCGGATAGGACCATGGCGCGATCGTACCGTCATCCGGACCGAAAGGCGCGCCGCGTGCCGCATAACCGGAAAACCGGTGGCGCCGTCGCTCCACGCTGGCGCGGAAGCCGCCTGGTCCGTCGCCTGCCGAAAGGCCCCACAGGTTCTCGCCATAGCCGTCAAAGCCGTAAGGATTGTGCCGGGCGTAATCGCGGTGAAGGTGTGTCGAGCGGCGGCTGTTTTCGAAATAGTCCGAATTCTTCTCGCGCATGAAAGCGTCGCGGATGCCGGCGAAATCGATCCAGGCATGTGAGAACTGGTGCATGAACAGCGGCCCGCCATAGAGCACGTCGTGGCCGTAGATGTTTTCCCATTGATAGGTCGCCGTCCAGGCCTCGTAGCTGCCGTCGGAACTCGGGTGGTCCGGTGAGGCCATGGACAGCACATAGAGGATCGTCGCCTCGTTGTAGCCTTCCCAGCCATAGTGCAGAAAGCCGCTCCTGGCCTTCCAGCCCTGGCGGAGCGTCGGGCTGCTGCCTTGCGCCCATCGCCAGTCGACGCGCCTGTAGAGCGCCTCGGCCAGTTGGCGGATTTCGGCCTCATCGCCATTGTCCCCGGAAAAATAGGCGCCCGCCACCAGCATGCCGGCGATCAGCAAGGCGGTGTCGACCATCGACAGCTCGCAGCGCCAGACGCGCAAACCAGTCCGCATGTCGAGGAAGTGGTAGTAAAAACCCTTGTGGCCGGTGACGTCGTGGCCACTGCCTTGCGTGCTGGTCTGGAAGAAGCGTAGCGCCGCAAGGGTCAGCCTGGCAGCCGCGTCGCGCGCTATCCAGCCACGTTCGACGCCGATCGGATAGCAGGACAGGGCGAAACCGACGACGGCGATGCTGCACGGTGAATTGGGCCGCGACGTGTCGGCGACCAGCCCGTTGTCGGGGTTCACATTCTCCAGGAAATAGCCGAAGGCGGCGCGTTGATAGCGGTCCAGAAGCTCGTCATCGGCCAGCGCGGCGGGATCTGCTCTAAGCAAACGATGCAAACTCCAACATGATGATCGCGGCTCCCGTTGATCGCACGCCACCGGCACGGTGGCCGGGGGCCTCGCACCTGCCGGGCTCTCTCGTCGTGTCATGGCATTTCCCTGTTATGGCACGTTCATTGAGACGTCAGCTACCATAAGCCTGTCCAGCTCCAGTCGTTGCTTCGTCACGCGGAGTTGTAGTTGGCTCGCGCCAACTCGGAACTGCCTCGATACGGCTCAATAAGTGGCGCGGCCGCCCGAAACGTCAAACACGGCGGCCGTGGTGAACGAGCATTCCTCCGAGGCGATCCATGAGATCAGCGCCGCCACCTCCTCGACCTCGCCGAAGCGAGCCATCGGTATCTTGGACAGCATGAAGTCGATGTGCTCCTGGCTCATCTGCTTGAAGATCGCTGTGCGCACGGCGGCCGGCGTCACGCAATTGACCGTCACCTTGGTCTTGGCGAGCTCCTTGCCGAGCGACTTGGTCAGGCCGATCACCGCCGCCTTCGACGTGCTGTAGGCGGAAGCGTTGGGATTGCCTTCCTTGCCGGCGATCGAGGCAATGTTGACGATGCGGCCATAGTTGCGCTCGAGCATGTGCGGCACCAACGCCTTGTTGCAGTAGAAGACGCCGTTGAGGTTGATGTCGATGACCCTTTGCCAGTCCTCGGCCGAATAGGACCAGGTCGTCATATTCGGCCCGGTGATGGCGGCGCTGGTGACCAGTATGTCGACGCCGCCGAGGGCTTCGATAGTCGATTGTGCGGCAGCTTCCACACTTGCCGCATCCGCAACGTCCATCATCACCCCATGCAGGCCGGGAATAACGGCTTTCGCCTGTTCGATCTGTGCGGGATCGCGATCCCAGACACTGACGCGCCCGCCTTCGTCGACGATCCTCTGCGCGACCGCCAGGCCGATGCCCGAGGCGCCGCCGGTAATCACCGCCGCGCGGCCGGCGAAGCGTCCAGCGAAATTCATCGGCATGTGATCCCCTCCCTGTCCATCCTGGCTGAAAGCCGATCTATGTGATGGCCTTTCCACTCGAGACTGTGAGGGTACCGCCAGCCGAGTTCAAGTCGGTATGCGGTCGGATCGTCTGGGCCAACACCGGCCGGATTATGGGGTGTGATCTCTCGGCGATCGCCGCGCTGTAAGACAAGGTGACCGGATTTGCCATTGAGCATGGGGTGCGATAGGTTATATTGCACTGCACAATGGAGACGCCGTTTCTTGCACGCCCTTGTTTGCGGATATGCCGGCTGGTTTGCGACCTGCCGGTCCCGGGTCGTGTCGACGGGACCCTTTAGATGAAAATTCCCAAATCCCTGATCGTCGACCCCGAAAAGAATTCGGTCTATGGCAGCTTTGCCGTTGCCGTCTCGATCTGGGCGTTCTCCTATTCCGTCATTTTCGGCCAGGTGCTGATCCTGGCCTATTATGCCGTCTGGCTTCCGCTCATCCTGGTCGACTACCGCCGGTTCCTGCGGCAACTGTCCAGTGCCTGGCTGCCGCTGCTCTTCGTGGCCTATGTCTGCTTCTCCGTGTTCTGGTCGCAGGCGCCCGGCGTCACCGCCAGAACGGCGGTCCAGTACTTTTCGCATATCGCCTGCGCCTACGTCGCGGCGCGCACCGTCAGCGTGCGCACCCTGACGATAGGCGCCCTGGTCGGCATATTCTTCGTCCTGATCTATTCTCTGAAGGTCGGTGGCTATTCCGAGGACGTGCTCGACGGCACCTATAATTTCGTCGGCGCCTTCGCTTCCAAGAACCAGATCGGTTTTGTCGGCTCGCTCGGCATCTATTTCTCCGTCGTGTTCCTTGCTTTTCTGCGGCGTGGCCGGCTGAGTTTCATGCTGACCGTGCCGGTCGTGCTGTTGTCGGCCTATGTGCTGGTCGTCTCGCATTCCGCCACCTCGATGGCCTCGATACCGGCCGTCCTGGCGCTTATTGCGCTTCTTGCGATGAGCAAGCTTTTGTCGCGGCGTTATCGCCGGGTGATCTTCCTGATCGGCGCCGGCATGATCGTCGTGGTGGCTATTGTCGCCCTCAATCTCGGGCTCATGGATTTCGTGCTTGGCATCTTCGGCAAGGATTCGACGCTCACAGGGCGGACCTATCTGTGGGAGCAGGGCTGGGACGCCGCGCAGCGCTCGCCGATTCTCGGCGTCGGCTATGCCGCCTATTGGGTGCAGGGTTTTGCCGAGCCCGAGCGGCTTTGGAACGAATTCTACATCGCCAGCCGTACCGGCTTCCACTTCCACAACACCTATGTCGAGGCCCTTGTCGAACTCGGCTTCACCGGGGCGGTGCTGATATCGCTGATCTTGCTGCGCACGCTCTATGGCCACGTCGCAGCGGTGATCTTCAAGAGGTGGCAAGCCGAATCGGTGGTTCTCTTCGGCGTGATGGTATTGCTGCTCATCCGTTCCTTCGTCGAGGTCGAGACCCTCAACCCTTACATCATGGGCTCCTTCCTGATGTATTTCAGCTACTTCAAGCTGGCGCGGCTGCCTGTTACCCGCACGCGATGGTCCCCCGCCATCGAGCCGGCGAATGCGAAGGGCGGAGAGGCAACCTGGCCTCACCGTCCCGCGGCGGCCGAGTAACGATGAGGGTCCGCTAGAGCCGTTCCAGGAAAAGTGCGTAGCGGTTTTCCGTCCGGCGCTAATGCATGTCGAGCAAAAGTGACCTCGGTTTTTGCGACAACGGCATGCATCAAGCAACAGCCTAGGTAAAGCTGGAGCGGGTCAGAGCCATTCCAGGACAGGAACGTGAGACGGTTCTCCACCCGGTGTCGCGTCAACAGCCGTTCTGGTTTCCCGGTGTAGGAAATCCTGCCAGCAAAAACCTCCGCCCGGCAGGCCAGGCGGAGGTTCAAAGTCTTTGCGTTATGGATCGAACGCGACGGGCCGCGCGAACTTCCGCTTTCCTACTGGCTGGCCAGCGGTGCCAGCTTGATCTTGATCACATCGCCAGGCAGCACCGGTGTGTCTTCCTTGGCGGCGATTTCGCTGGTCTTGCCGTCGACATTGCGCACCAGCGAATAGAGCAAGCTAGGCTGCTGGTCGTTGGTGATGGCGGCCGTCGTCGCCGGATCCGTGGCCTGGGTTATCAGGCCTTTTTGCATATTCACCTTCAGCGCGGCCTCGTTCAGGTCGGCTTCGGTCTGCTGCCGGTCGACGGCAAGCTTCGAGCTCAAGGTGTTCTGGGCGTCGATGGCGTCCTGCGTCGCCTTGCTGATAGCCTGCTTGGCGGTGAGGATGGCCGTCTCATAATCCAGGATCTTGCCCTGGAGGTCGGTAACGGACTGCTGAGAATCCAGAAGTCTCGAATTGGCGACCAGGCCCTTCTGGGCAAGCGGACCGATGCTGGTCAGCTGTTGCTGCGCCAGGTCGACCTGCTTCTGCTGGTTGACGATCTTCTTCTGCAGCGATTCGATTTCGGCCTGCAGCACACCCTTGAGATCGTCCAGCGCCTCGAGCTTCAGCTTCAGCGCCTTCTGGTCGGCGGTCAGGATCGTCATCTCGTCGTTGACGATGGTCGGCAGCCGCGGATCGCCCTCGACCTCCTTCGGCGCTTCGAAGCTCGTCTTGCCAGCCATATCGGCGTCGATGCGGGCGCGCTTGACGATCAGTCGCACGCGCAGGTCGTCGGAGATATCGAAATTGCCCTTGGCTGTGACCAGGTCCTTGCCGAGCTGGGGACCGTAGTCGGCGTTGCGCCTGATGCCGCCGGCGACGCTGATCGCCTTCAGCACCGTAAGGTCGGGCACATAGGGAAATTGGCCGGGGTTCTGCACTTCGCCCGAAATGTAAAACGGCCGGAATTGTGCCATTTCGACCGAGGCTTCGGGCTTGTCCGACAACGCGAGCTTATGCTGCAGCGCCTCGCCGATCGCCGCGGCGATCTCCGCCGTGGTCTTGCCGGCCGCCGGCAGTTCGCCGACGAAAGGCACCGACAATGTGCCGGCCGGACCGACCGTGTATTGGCCATTGACCGACGACCAGTCGCGGAACGCGCTTTCGACGGTCTGCCATTCGGCAATGCGGATGGTGAGCTTGTCCTGGGAACCCAGACGGTAATCGTCGGCGGCGGCCAGCTGGGGGAAAGCGAGCGACATCGCAAGGCACGTCGCCACGAGCCGCGAGCGGCCGGAAAATGGGCCGCTGCCAAAGGCTTCCAACATGTCTATCTTCAACTGAACATTCCGATCCGTTTTAGCCCCATCGCCCGATGAGCTTGCCGCCGGATGCCTGGGTCAGACCGGCCGATCAATAAGAGCCGCGTGACATCCAGACGGCCGGTACGGTCCTGATGATGATGCGAACGTCCTCGAACAGCGACCAGTTCTCGACATAGTGGCGATCGAACGCGACGCGGCTGTCATAGGAAACGTCGTTGCGGCCGCTGACCTGCCACAGGCCGGTCAGGCCGGGCCGGGACTTCAGATAATAGACGGCCGCGCTGCCGTAGATTTCCAGTTCGTCACGGACCACCGGGCGAGGCCCGACCAGGCTCATGTCGCCCTGGAGGATGTTGATGATCTGCGGCAACTCATCGAGGCTGAGCTTGCGCAGGACCGCTCCGACGCGGGTGACGCGTGGGTCGTTCTTCAGCTTGCGGGTCGCTATCCATTCCGCATTGGCCTCTGGATTGGTCGCAAGATAGGCAGTCAGCACCTTGTCGCCGTTCGGAACCATGGTGCGGAACTTGAGGCAGGAGAACAGCCGTCCGCCGCGCCCGATTCGGCGGTGACCGTAGAAAATCGACCCGCCATCGGAGAACTTGACGAGCAACGCTATCATGATGAACAGGGGGCTGAGCGCGATCAGCCCAGCCAGCGAGCCAGCGATGTCGAAGCTCCGCTTGATGAGGCCGCCGATCGGCGGCGGAAAGTCGGTGTTGGCCTGCGAAAAGTCCGCCGTGGCCGACTTGGCAATATCCCTCATACGGAAACTCCATGCGTTGAACGAATGGTTTACCGCACGATACCAAAAAAATGCTGCAGCGCAACACACAATTTCCAACCCTCTTGAAATAGTCGCGTCATGAATTGACTAAATAATAAGCTCGCCCTGCACAAATTTCGAAATCTTTAGCACATTTGTGACAATAAATGGGCAAGGATAAAAAAATCAGGACATTTTTGAGGCGATTCCTAGGCGACGCGTTCTCGGGGCGAGGGTCCGGAGCATGTCAGTGCTTTAGGAAGATGCGATATTCGAAACTATTCACCTAAAATACTGCTTAATATTATAGATTGTACTCGCAGCTTATGGTGGCTGCAGGTTGAGTGAATTGCGATCGTGTGCGTTGCAGCATGGCAGAGTCGAAGGCGTAAGCTCAATCAAAAATATGTGCGGTTGCCCTTGCCGCCTTCTGCTCGCCTTAATAGAATTGCAAATTATACCTGTCATAGTGACGACAGGTTGAAAGGCCGGAAGCAACCGGTCGGCAGCGGGTGACTCAACAAGCCCGCATGACAAGGGACGGCGCTCGGGTGGGGCTATCGTTGGATATGACCCGAGCCGGTTTATGGGCTATTGGGTATGTCGCTTCCAAAATTCATCGTTGGGATGCTGTTCGCGCTCGCGATCGTCGTTGCCTGGTCCTGGCTAGGTGGGGCTTCGCTTGGCACGACACTGATGCGCATCATCATCTGCGCCGTGGTCATCCAGGCCGGTTATTTCGCGGTTGTTTATGCCATGATCGCCAGTAGCGCGCCGACACCAGCCGACAGGCTGCGCGAAGCCGAGAGAAAGCAGAACTCCCCCGAAGTGCCCAAGGGCGAGAAGCTTGGCAGCGCCCGGCGGGGCCTGCATTAGATCCCACGGGGATATCACCGTCCTCAAGCCACATCGGCGGGTTCAGTCTCCGACTGTTCTCCCGACAGCATCCGGGACAGCCGGCTCCCTGGCTTCGCCTTCAGCCGCTGATATTGCCCGACTTCCACGACACGGCCTCCTTCCATTGCCACCACCCAGTCGGCGAAGGCGATCATCGATGGCCGGTGCGCGATGGTCAGGATCGTCATCGCGCCGCGCAGGCCGTCGATCGACCGGGCGATAAGCGACTGGTTCTGCCAGTCGAGCGCGCTTGTTGCCTCATCCAGGATGAGCAGCGAGGGTTTGCGCAGCAGCGCGCGCGCCAGCGCGATGCGCTGACGCTCGCCGCCCGAGAGGCGTACGCCGCGGTCGCCGACCACCGTCTCCAGTCCCCGGTCGAGCCGTTCGACGAATTCGCCGGCGTGCGCGGCGCGCAGTGCCGTCCACAATTCGTCGTTGCCGGCCTGCGGGGCGGCAAGCCGCAGGTTCGCCGCGATCGTGTCATGCAGCAGGAACACGTCCTGCGGCACATAGGCAACCCGATCGCGCCAGCGGCGGCGATTGCCGGCATCGATCTCGACGCCATCGACGAGGATCTTGCCGGCGGTCGGCTCGAGCAGCCCGAGCAGCATGTCGGCGATCGTGCTCTTGCCTGATCCGGACGGGCCGATCAGAGCGGTGACCTTGCCGGCCGGGAGGCCGAAGGTGATGTCGCTCACCACCGCCTTGCCGGCGCCGTCGTCATAGGCGAAGGAGACATCACGAATGTTCAGCCCCGTATCGAGCGACAGCTTGCGGGCTTCCCTGGGTTCGATATGGCCCGGTTCGCGCTCGGCGTCGAAACGTGCCTGCAGGCTACGCATTGCTGTGTAGGCGGGCAGGTTGATCAGCAGCTGCTGGGCCTGCGTCTGCATGTCCATGAAGCGCGGCGCGATTCGCATGAAGACCAGGAGCAGCACGACGATCTCGGCCAGCGACAGGTGGAAGCGGACCAGCGCCACGTAGATGAAGACGCTCAAGCCCACGACGCTCGCCACCTGGAACACGGCGGTGCCGATCGAAGAATTGCGGACATAGGCGATGTTGTCGGCCTTCATCTTTTCGAGCGTGGCCTGCAGCTGCGCGAAATAGCTGGCCTCGACATTCAGGCTCTTGGCCACCTTGATGCCGCCGAGAAATTCCGAGACCGTGCGGTACTGATCCTGGCGATTGGTCGTCAGGATCCGGCCGAAAGCGGTGGCGCGCGAGCGGAACGGCTGCAGCGCTATGAACATCACGATGCCGATGACGACGGCAAACGCCGTCATGACCGGCGAAATGAACATGGAAATCACGAGATAGCCCGCCAGCAGCACGGCGATCTGCACCAGCATCAGCAGGGAAAAGGCCGCCCCCTGGACGCGGTCTATGTCACCGGTCAGGGCATGGTCGAGATCGGAGCCGCGCATGCGCGTGAACACGCCCCACCGCGCCCTGCCGATGCTCTCGAACAGGTTCATGCGCAAGCGGTTGATGAAATCGAAGAGCAGCCTTGCCATATAGACCGACTTGAAGCGGTTGAAGGCTGCCTGCACGGCAACAAGCCCGACAAGCACACAGAGCACCGTGGTCAGCTGCAGCGTTCCGCCTGGCACCAGCCAGCGCACAAAATCAATGTTCGGCAGCCTGACCGCGAAATCCTGGTCGGCGCGCCCGACCAGATGCAGCAGCGGCACCAGCAGCAGGATGGAGATGCCTTCCGTCAGGCTGCCGAGGATCAGGAACAACAGCGCCGTCCAGGTTCGCCGCCCGCCGATCTGGGCAATGACGGCACCGAACGCGGCGACATCGCGAAACAGCGACAGGCTGAAGACCGATGACCTACGCATCTCCAGCCAGTTCCTTCTCGATCAGCGCTACAGCCTCGCCGATCCTGTCGATGCCCGTCGGAACGTCCAGCCGGCACACGCCGACATGGTTAGCGATTGCTGAACAGTGGCGAAGATGCGTCGCCGCGAAATCCCCGGAGAGTGCGGCGCGGCCAAACCGCGTCACGTAGGAGAATTTGATGATGGCCGGCAAGGCGGCGATGTGAGGTAAGGCGGTGATCCCAGCCCTTTCGCCGCGCTCGAGGATGTAAATCCTGGCCGCCGGCACCTTGTTGCCGGAGAAGGCGCCGTGCAGGCGATGCTGCATTTTCTCGATCGCGGGATGCACTTGCGGCCGCACTTGCGCCTGCCCAAGCGAGATCGCCGCCGCGGCATCGGCGGCAAGCTTGATCTGCGGAAACCCCGGAACGATCATCGGTTGGTTCGGGTCTGCCAGGTCGATCGCCACGACGTCGTCGGTAAGCAGATCGTGTCCGGCCCGGACCAACGCGCTTGCCGTCGTCGATTTGCCGGCGCCCTTGTCGCCCATGAAGATGGCGCCCCTGCCGGTCATCGCAATGGCGCTGGCATGCAGAACCAGCAGGCCGCGCTGGTGCAGAAGCAGCGCCAGCACCGGCCCCAGCAGCGGGAAGGCAAGCAAGGCGTCGTCGACGCCGGGCGCCGG